>JAYKIT010000061.1:0-3374 GCA_035285765.1 Synechococcus sp.
CCCTGGGCGATCACCCCCAGCAGCGATTCGGCCAGTGAACGCCGCAGGCTGGGTTGGTCTTCAGGCGGCACCATGCCCAGCACCCGCTCCACCGTGCGCACAGCTGAATTGGTGTGCAGGGTGCCGAACACCAGGTGCCCGGTTTGGGCGGCCTCCAGTGCCGTGCTGAGGGTGTCGCCATCACGGATTTCACCGATCAGGATCACATCGGGGTCTTCCCGTAGCGCCGCGCGCAGGGCGGTTTTGAAGCGCAGGGTGTGATGCCCCACCTCCCGCTGGCGCACCAGGGAGCGCTGGCTGCGGTGCACAAATTCGATCGGGTCTTCGATCGTGAGGATGTGCTTGGCCTTGGTGCGGTTGATCCAATCCACCATGGCCGCCAGGGTGGTGCTCTTGCCTGAACCGGTGGGGCCGGTCACCAGCACCAGGCCCTTGGGGCGATCCGCCAGGGTTTTGAGCACCTCCGGCAGGCCCAGATCCTCAAGGCTGAGGATCGTTTGCGGGATCAGGCGCAGCACCATGGCTGGCCCCCGCAGGCTTTCCATCAAGTTGATGCGCACCCGCACCCCGGCAAAGGCGAAGGAGCCATCGAAATCGCGGTCGTTGCGGAACTGCTCCCGCTCCGCTGAGCTCAGCACCTCACTGAGCCAACGGTCGAATTGCACCGCTTCAGTGGCGGGCCAGCCGCTGGCGGTGATCTCCCCCCGCTCGCGGAAGCGCGGTTCCTCCCCCACCCCCAGGTGGATATCGGAGTAGCCCCGTTGCCGGGCCAGCTCCACCAGGTCGCCCAGGCTCTCTGGCGCGGTGCCAGGAGCTGTTGCCATGGCCACCGGCGGTGGTGGCAGGGGTGGCAGGTTGGTCATTCCCCGTCAGCAGCGCTTCTTTTCAGGGTGGCAACGGCGCACCCATTTGGGGTCCCTAGGATTCAGTCGCTTGCCTGCATGCTTTGGCGTCCAACCCCCGCGTCACCCTGGTGCTGGGCACCCGCCCCGAAGCGATCAAGCTGGCGCCGGTGATTCGCGCGTTTCAGGCCTCCCCGAGATTTGAGGCGCGGGTGGTGCTCACCGGTCAGCACCGCGAGATGGTGGCCCAGGTGATGGCGCTGTTCGGCCTGGAGGCCCAGCGCGATCTGGCCCTGATGGCCCCCAAGCAAACCCTCACCCATGTGACCTGCGCGGCCCTTGAGGGATTGCGCCATGAATTCGCGGAGCATCGCCCTGATCTGGTGCTGGTGCAGGGCGATACCACCACCGCGTTTGCGGCGGCCCTGGCCGCCTTTTACGACCAGATCCCCGTGGGCCACGTGGAGGCGGGGCTGCGCACCGACAACATTCTTGACCCCTTCCCGGAGGAGGCCAACCGCCGCTTGATCTCCCAGATCGCCCAGCTGCACTTCGCCCCCACCCCCCAGGCGGCGGCGAATCTGCGCGCTTCGGGCGTGGTGGGTCAGATCCACACCACGGGCAACACCGTGATCGATGCCCTGCTGCAGATGGCGGCGGCGGCCCCCAGCTGCCCGGTGGCTGGCCTGGATTGGCAGCAGCAGCGGGTGATCCTGGCCACGGTGCACCGGCGTGAGAACTGGGGTGAACCGCTGGGCAGCATTGCCCAGGGGTTCTTGAAGGTGTTGGAGCGCCACCCCGATACCGCCCTGCTCCTGCCGCTGCACAAAAACCCCACGGTGCGCGAGCCATTGCAGCGCTTGTTGGGGGGCCATCCGCGCGCTCACCTGATCGAACCGCTCGATTACGACCAGCTGGTGGCTGCGATTCGTGGCTGCACGCTGCTGCTCACCGATTCCGGTGGTCTGCAGGAGGAAGCTCCCTCGCTGGGTAAGCCGGTGCTGGTGCTGCGCCGCACCACCGAGCGGCCCGAGGCGGTGGAGGCGGGCACCGCCAAGCTGATCGGCACCGATGCCGCCGTGATTGAGGCGGAGGCCTCCAAGTTGCTGAGTGATGCGGCGGCCTATGAGGCCATGGCGAGGGCCCATAACCCCTTTGGCGATGGCACCGCCAGCCAGCAGATCGAAGCTGCCTCCGCTGCTTACCTGGCGAGCCCTTAGTTCTCCTGGCTCTGGCGGCCGGCCCAGGGGGGGAGATCCAGGAAGATCTTTTCGCCGGGCTTCACGCCGCTGAGCACCTGGGTTTGGCGGCCGCTGCTGCTGCCCAGTTCCACCGGCTGGAATTTGGGCTTATCGCCCGGGCCGGGAATCAACACACCCGGTTGTCCCTGGCGGGTCACGATCGCCACTGTGGGCACCAGCGGTTTGGCGGGCAGCTTGCCGGTGTCGAAATCGATGTCGGCGGTCATGCCGATGCGCAGCCGTTGGGCCGCATCGGGATCGCTGAGCACCAGCTCCACCTTCACGGTGGTCACATCGTTGCTTTTCTCCGCCCGCGGCGCCAACCGGCTCACCCGCGCGGCAAAGCGGGCATCGGGATAGGCATCCACGCGCACGCTGGCCTTCTGGCCAACGCGGATGCGGCCGATGTCGCTTTCCGGCACCTTGGCTTGCACCTCCAGGCCCGAGGCCAACTCCACGATCGAGGCACTGCTGGCCCCTGCGGTGGCGGAGGCGGCTGTGGTGGGGGTCACATAGGAGCCTGGATCCGCGAAGCGGTTGGTGATCGTGCCGCTGAAGGGGGCTTTCACCATCAGATCCAGCTTGTCGAGGCGGGCCTGCTCCAGGCGCTGCTGTGCTGCTTTGAGTTCGGCGCGGGCGGTGGCATAGCGGGCGCGGTAGCCCAGGTATTCATCGGTGCGAATGCCGCCGGCGGTATGGAGCGCTTGGCGCCGTTCAAATTCCACCCGGTTGCGCTGGAGATTCACCTGGGCGATCTCCACGCCGGCTTCCGCCTCGGAGATCTTGTTGTTGATGTCATCGGGATCCATGCGTGCCAGCGCTTGCCCCTGTTTCACCTGATCCCCTTCATCCACAAACAGCTCCAGCAGCTGGCCGGCCTGTTTGGGGCTCACATTCACGCGATGCTCTGCCGCGATCTCCCCGCTGGCGGTGATCACCCCTTCCAGTTGCCCCTGCTCCACGCTGGTGGTGTAGGCGCTGAGATCACGGCCAGAGCCCTGGCCGCGGCGCAGCAGCAGCACGCCGCCAGCGGCCAGCACCAAGGCCAGCACCAGGGCGCTCCAGCGATTGGGGCGCCAGCGCCGCAGGCGGGTAATTGATGGAGATAGGGAGGTGGTGGGCCGATCCAGAACGGGGGGAGCAGGGGACAACAGGCGGGCCGCAGTGGGGCTGCAACCATTCTTCATCCTTTTGGTGATGGCTGCGTCACCAGGGGACGGGCCGGCGTCCGCCTAAATTCCCGCCATGCTTAAAGCCGGAATCGTGGGTCTGCCCAATGTGGGCAAATCCA
>JAYKIT010000062.1:0-9141 GCA_035285765.1 Synechococcus sp.
CTGGGCCGCGCTGCGGCTGAGGTTGGGCAGGGTGCCGGTGAGCACCAGGGTTTTACCGGTGAGCGGTCCGGGTCCATCGCTGCTGCCGCTGTTGGGATCGGCCTCTAGGGGCAGTTGCAGCTCGGCCAACTCAGCCATCAGCGCCTGGTTGGCGGCGGTGCCGCACCACTGCTGCAGGGATTGGCTGATCTCCGGGCCAATCCCGTACAGGCCATGGAGGGCCTCGCCATCAGCCTGCTGCAGCTGCGGCCAGCTGGGAAAAGCTGCCGCCAGGGTTTTGGCGTTCACGCTGCCCACATGGTGAATGCCCAGGGCATAGAGCAGGCGATGCCAGGGCCGTTGGCGCGAGCGTTCCAGGGCCTGGATCAAATTGGTGGCTGATTGCTCGCCCATGCGCTCAAGGCTGGCCAGTAGGGCGGCATCAAGGCGGTAGAGGTCGGCGATCGAGCCCACCAGGCCACGGTCCACCAGCTGTTCGATCAGCTTGCTGCCGAGGCCATCGACATCCATCGCATCCCGGCTCACCCAGTGGCGCAGGGCGCCACGCAGGATGGCTGGGCAGCTGCTGTTCACGCAGCGGGTGACAGCTTCACCGGCTTCGCGTACCAGGCTGGAGCCGCATTCCGGGCACTGGCGTGGCAGCTCCAGCCGCTCGGCACCGGCCGGGCGCAGTTCGCTCAGCACCCGCACCACTTCAGGAATGATCTCCCCGGCTTTGCGCACCACCACGGTGTCGCCGGCGTGTAGATCCAGTTCCTGCAGGCGATCGGCGTTGTGCAGCGTGGCGCGACTCACGCTGGTGCCCGCCAGGGCCACCGGTTCAAATTCCGCCACGGGCGTGATGGCACCGGTGCGACCCACCTGGGCCATCAGGCGCAGCAGCCGGCTGGGGGCTTCTTCCGCGGCGTATTTCAGGGCGATGGCCCAGCGTGGTGCCTTCTGGGTGAAGCCCGCCAGGCGCTGGCGCTCCAGGCCATCGAGCTTCACCACCACCCCATCGGTGGCATAGGGCAGCTGTTGGCGGGCGTTGTCCCAGTGCTGGAAGAACTGCAGCACCCCAGCCACCCCATGGCACTGCTGCCGGTGGGGGTTCACGCGGAAGCCGGCCTGGGCCAGCCACTGCAGCGCCTCCCACTGGCTGGCTGGCCCAGGTTCATCTCCTGGCAGATGCACGGTGTAGGCGAAGAAATCGAGGCGCCGCGCGGCCACAACCTTGGGATCCAGCTGGCGCAGCGTGCCGGCGCAGGCATTGCGTGGATTGGCAAAGAGGGCGTCGCCGCGGGCCTCCCGATCCGCATTGATGGCGGCGAAGGTGTCATCGGGGATGAAGGCTTCACCGCGTACTTCCACCCAGGCCGGGGGGTGCTCCAGCTGCAGCCGCAGTGGCACCGCCTGAATCGTGCGCACGTTGGCGGTGATCTCTTCGCCGCGGCGACCATCGCCGCGGGTGGCCGCCTGCACCAGCACCCCGTGCTCATAACTCAGAGCAAGGGCGTTGCCGTCGATCTTGAGTTCGCAGATGTAATCGCGTTCCTGTTCGGCGGGCTCCTCCAGCTGGCGCGCCAGCCGTTCGTCAAAGGCCCGCAGCTCGTCGGCGTTGAAGGCGTTATCGAGGCTGAGCAGGCCAATGCGGTGCTCCACGCTGCGAAACCCCTGCGCCGGTGCCCCGCCCACGCGCTGGGTGGGGCTGTCGCTGCTGATCAGCGCTGGATCAGCCTGCTCCAGCTCCTGCAGCTCCCGGTAGAGGCGGTCGTAGACCGCATCCTCCAGCTCGGGTGCATCGAGCACGTAATAGGCATGGGCAGCGCGATTGAGCAGCGCGCGCAGTTCTCCCGCCCGCGCTGCTGCAGCTGTGGAGCTGGTCACGGCAGGTTCAGCTGTTCACCGGGGCGATGCGCTCCACGCGCCAGCTGTCGTCCACCTTCACGAAGGTGAAATCCAGCGGCAGCTCCTCGCCACCTTCACTTTTGAGTTTCACGGTGAGCATGATCTGCCCCTCCTGGATGCGGGGGCGGCCGGAGCGCAGGTTGCGGTATTTGTTCAGCCTCAGGCCCGCCAGGAAGCGGATGAACTGCTGGCGATTCACGTGCTGGCGGTAGCCCTTGGTGGTGAGCAGATACGCCGCATCCACCTGCCCGGAGGCCACTTTCGTGAAGAACTGCTTGATCAGGGGATTGATGCCGCGGGCGCTCAGCACCAGGCGTACGGCACTCACGGTCCAATAGAGCAGCAGCGCCCCGGCACCAGCCAGCAGCAGCTTGGAACCGAGGCCGCGAACCAGTGACCAATCCAGATCCATGGGCAGAAGCGGGCATCGCGCGGGCTGGCACGAGTCTGCAGGACGAAGGCCCAGATCGGTCGGACAATCCTGACCATGCCCCTCGATCCCCTGCCGCCCCTGTTCCACCGGCTGGACCGTGAGCATTTCGATGGTGCCCTGGCTCAGCTGGTGCAGCCGGAGTTGAAGCTGCGCTGGAGCGATGGGCGCATGACCCGCACCGCTGGTGTGTACCGGCGCGGTCCGGGCCTCAGTGAAATTGTGTTGTCACGTCCTTTGCTGGTGCCCTTGCCGCGGGAGGCCACCTTGAGCACCCTGTGCCACGAAATGATTCATGCCTGGGTGGATCGCGTGTTGCGGGTGAAGGAGGTGCATGGCCCCCAGTTCCGCAGCCGCATGGCGCGCATCAATGCCAGCCAGCAGCAGTTTGAGGTGAGCCTGCGTCACCGTTATCCCCTACCGGCTGTGGCCGTGCCTTGGCTGGCGGTGTGTCCCGCCTGTGGTCAGAGCTCCCCGTACCGCCGTCGCCGCGAGGGGTTGGCCTGCCGCAGTTGCTGCGAGCGCCACAACGGTGGCTGTTGGGATGGGCGCTTCAGCCTGCGCTTTGAGCGTCAGCAACAGGTGAGCCATGGCTGAGTTTCTGGCTGGTCTGGTGGTGAGTGGCTGGGTGATCAGCTGGGTGGGCATGCGCCGTGAGGCGGTGTTGCGGTCGCGGCTTTCTAGGCTGGCTCCACTGCGTGAGCGCTGATGGTGGATCGCTTCTTCGATGGGGGGCTGGAGGAGCGCATCGAGGGTTGGATCGACCGCGGCCGTGAGTTCGGACGCGAGCTGGTGAGCGATGTGGCCGGTTCGCGGCGGCGGCGTCCGCTGGAGGCCATTTCGCGACGCACGCCGCGCCCCAGCGAGCCGGTGCGTGGCTGGAGCGATGGTGATGACGACTGGCCCGATGACGAGCTGTTCAACCTGCCGCGTTGGCAACGCAGCGAACCCGCCCGCCCGGCACCGCAAGATCCGCTCAACAGCCCACCGCCGCCGGCCGCCGACCGCGCGCCCCGGCGGCCCTTGCCCCGCTCCAGCCGGCGCCGCTCCGCCGGTTGATTACCGCGTCTTAACGCCAGCAGCGAACCCTCCAGGTGCAGGCCTGTGGGATCAAAGCGATGGGACAACTGATCGTGCTGGGGTTTGAGGCCCCTGCTGAGGCCGAGGAGGTGCGCCGCGAGCTGGTGGAGCTGCAGCAGGATCATCTGATCGCCCTGGAGGATGCCGTGGTGGTGGTGCACCAAAGCGAGGGCAAGGTGGAGTTGCGCCAGGCGCTCAATCTCACCGCTGCGGGCGCCGTGAGCGGTGGCTTTTGGGGCACGTTGGTGGGGTTGTTGTTTCTCAATCCGTTGTTGGGCGCGGCTGTGGGGGCCGGCGTGGGGGCCACCTCCGGGGCGCTCACCGATCTGGGCATCAATGATGGGTTCATGCGGGAGGTGGGCGAAACCCTCAAACCCGGCACGGCAGCCCTCTGCCTGTTGGTGAAGGAGGCCACGGTGGATCGGGTGGTGGAGAAGTTGCGCCGCCATGCGCCCCATGCCCGGCTGCTGAACACCAACCTCAGCCACACCGATGAGGATCACCTCAAGGCCTTGCTGGATCAGGCCAGCAAGCAGGCCGAGGCCCTGCGGCTGAGCTGAATCAGCCCAGCAGAGGCCCCCCACTGTTGCGCTGAATCACCACCACCGATGGCCGCGGCACAGCACCGTTCTCAGCGCTGGGCCAGTTCGAGCCCAGCGGCACCACCCGCTGCTGCTGCAAAGGCTCCCCATTGCTGAGTTGCAGCGCAAACGCGCGGGTGGTGCTGGCGTTGTTGCGGCGGCTGCCATGACCTTCGCCTGGGTGCTGCACCGCCAGAAACAGGCTGTCGCCACTGGCGTTGAGCGCCAGGCCGGTGAGTTCGCATTCCATGGGGCCGCTGGCGAAGCAGTGCGCTTCGCCGGCCTGCGCACCGCTGGTGGGAATCACCCAGCAGCTGTTGTTGCCAAAGCTGCCGCCGTTGTGGCCTGGGTTGTTCTGGCTGCTGGTGCCGATGTCGGTGGTCATCCACAGGGCGCCGCCGGGATCCACCGCCAGGTTGTCGGGATTGGCAAAGCCCAACCCGCCGTCAGCTGGTGTGCCACCGGTGGCCACCAGTTGCCAGCGGAAGCGTTGCTGGCCCGCTTCGCTCAGGCGCATGATCCAGCCCTCATTCCAGGGTGTTTGCCCCTGCGGGCCCTTGAAGATGGTGGGATCGGGCCGGCCGTCACGATCGGGCATCCCCGAGGTGAAGCTCACCAGCAGATCGCCGCTGGCTGGATCGATCACCGTGTCTTCCGGCCGGGCCGTGGGGGTGATGCCGGCGGCATTGGCGGCCAGGTGGGCGTCGATCAGCAGGGCCCCCAGCTGGGCATCCCCCTCCCCCTCATAGAGATCTCCGAGCGTGGCAAAGCGCTGGCGGTAGCTGCTGAGATCGGCTGCACTGGTGAGGCGTTCAGAGCCACCGCGGCTGCGATCGCGGTGGGGCACCAACACCGGGGCCGCCAGCGGGTCAACGGCGGTGTCGGGGCGCAGGGCTCGCCATTCGCCACGGCCATCGCTGTGGAACACGGCGCCATAGAGGGTGCCTTCATGCAGCAGTTGGCTGTTGCGCGGATCGGTTGGCTCGTTGATGCGGCCGTTGCTCTCGAAGCGGTAGAGATGGCCGCCGCGGCGATCGCAACCGGAATAGAGCACCAATGGTTCACCGGCCTGTGCTTTCACGGCCACCGCTTCATGGCGGAACCGGCCGAGGGCGGTGTGTTTGGTGCCGGGATCGCTGGGGTTGTTGGGATCGAGTTCCACCATCCAGCCGTACTTGTTCCCCGCCAGGCCGAAGGGGTTGCCCAGGCCTGAGAGCTGGCGTTCGGTGCAGCGGAAGGGCCGTGCACTCGGGGGATAGGCGCTGCCATCGGCATGCACCGCCTCCGGCACCTGGCTGTGGAAGTTCTCTTCGGCGCTAAGCACCGTGCCCCAGGGGGTGCTGCCGCCTGAGCAGTTGGCGAAGGTGCCGATGATGCGATCGCCCAGGCCATCGTCGTAGCCGCGTCGTTGGCTGAGGCGGAACACCGCGGTGGCTGGTCCGCTGCTGCGCAGCAGCTGCTCGCTGTGCTGCAGGCCGCTGAGTCCATCGATGCGCCGGTCCTGGGGGCCGGGCTGCCGTTGCCAGTGGCCGTTGGCGCTGCGCTGCAGCCGGATCACCCCCAGCCCCTGATCCCGGAGTGCAGCCCCAGCCACGGCACGGATGGCGGCGGTGAGGTCGTTGCTGGCGGGCGCGCCCCACACATCCAAGCGCCCATCGCTACTGGCCAGGGCTTCCATCACCTCGGCGTAGGGCAACGCCTGGCCGGTGATGGCTGCAAAGCCCTGGCGCCAGGGCAGGGGACTGATGTATTCGAAGTTGATCGTCAGCAGCGCGGTGTCTGCCGTGAGCTGGCGCAGGGCCAGATGGTCGTTGTTGTAGCCAAAGCGCCCCTCGCCCACCGGATCGCCCCAGCTGGCGAGCACGGTTTGCGTGTAACCCGCCGGCAGTTCCAGGCGGTCGCTGAGTTCCACCTGGCCATAGGCGAGGCGCTGCTGGGCGGGGCTGAGCCCATCGCTGGGCAGTGGCAGCGGCGTGCGCAGGGGCTGAAAGGGCAACCTTGCTACTGGGCGGGATCGGCTCAGGCCGGCATGGCTCAAGCTCAGGCTGCCCAGGCCAGCCCCCAGCAGCAGGACAAACTGCCGGCGTTGCAGGGCCATCGACAGGGCTGGTCTCGTTGGCTGCAGCCTAGGGGGCTGAAAACGGAGCTTTCTCTGCAGTCCCAAGGCTTGGCGCTTGGCCCTGGCTAAGCGGGGGATGCCCGGCGCTGCACTGCGATGGAACCTGTTGTTGTTGGCCTGCTGGCCTTAGGGCTCAGCACTCCTGTGGCCCAGCCCACCGAGATCGCCTGGGCTCAGGAGCCGGTGCTGTTGCAGGAGGAGGTGATCAGCGTGGCCAACCCCTGCGATCAGGGCACCCCCTTCGTGCACAACTACGGTTCGTTCACGATGCAGCAGTACGGCTATCAGAGCTGTCCCGTGCCCCTGTTCTGAGGCGGTTCACCTGGAAGCCGCAGCCCAGCAGCTGCAGGCGGGCGTTCACCGCTGGCACCAGATGGGTGGGGAGCTCCTCGGCCATCTGGGCTGGTGACGTGGTGATGGAGGGGGAACCCTCCTCCAGGGCTGCCAACAGATCGGCCCACTGCAGGATCAGTTGTTGATCATCCACGGCCTTGAGGCCAAGCCGCTGCAGCAGCTCACTGCAGCGTTCCTGGTGCCAGAGCGGCGAGTGGTGGGCATGGGGATCGGGGCGGCTGTAGGCGTAGCCGCCATCGATGGCCACATCGTTGGGATGGCCGTCGTGGTCGCGCAGGCCAGCCTCGCTGAGCAGCTTGCCGCAGGCCACCGCTGAAACGCCAAAGCGTCGACCGAGGTCGGTCAGGGTGAGCCAGACGTTCTGATGGTCCATGGGCGTCCCGTCGGGCCATCCCATGCTGGCGCGCAGCACGGCGCGTGCAACCTGTCAACCAATTTTTGCATCATTCCCGCACAGTTTTAGTAAAACTTCATTATTTTCTGCATCGACGGCGGGCCCGAGCCACTGGGCCAGGGCCGGGGCAAACACTTCGCGGATCACCGTGAGCGGGCGCCCCTGGCGGAAGAAGCGGTAATGCCGGCTCCAGAACGGGCCTTCCCCCTGCAATCGCTCCTGCAACCAGGGGGCCTGCACCAGGGCCAGGCCATCCACCTCGCGGAACAGTTCGGCCCGGTTGGCGGTGAGGCTGCGCCAGATCGGCAGCTCCCGCTGCTTGAGATGTTGCTCCGCCTGTTGTTGGTTCCACCAGCTCTCAGCCCAGGCCAGGGTCTGGCCGTTGCAGCTCAGCCACACCTGGCGTCGCAACAGGGGGGTGTCCAGCTCATGCACTTCCGCCGGGGTGTGGCGGTCGTGGCCTGTGTCGGCAGCCATGGCGGCCAGCTCCACGGCCACGGGATCACCGGTGAGCAGTTGCAGGTGGCGGGTGGGGCTGCCATCCCCCAGCAGCAGCAGTTGCCAAGGGCCCCGCAGCAGCTTGCCCTGCAGCGTGGGATCGCTCCACAGCACCTCGGGCGAGGCCCGCAGCACGCCGCTGATGGGATCTGGGCTCAAGCCAAACCGCGCGCCTGGGGTGACGCTAACGACCCCCCAGGCTCAGCTGCTGGCGCTGGCCGTTGCGGCTGATCTCCACCTGATCGCTGCCGAGCTTTTCGAGGCGCCAGCCCGTGGCGCCGATCGGTTCGCCCACACCGCTGCTCACCGAGCCGCCACTGGTGTTGAAGATTGCCGAGCCCGCCTGCCCTGGCACCTGAACCACCCCGAGCAGTTCCGGGCGTGGCTGCGCTTCGGCGCTGGCTGCTGCCGGGGTGTCCGTGGCGGGGAGCGGTGCCAGCGGCGGCAGATGGGTGGGAATCGCCACCCGGATCGGTGCTGCCGTGCCCAAGGCGGCAGTGGCCGCCGGCGGCTCCGGCTTGGGAGCCTCGTGGCTGGGAAGGGGGCCGAGGCGTTCAAGCAGTTGCAACTGCCGTTCCTGGCGCAGGTCATGGCGGGCGCTGAGCCACTGGCGCCACAGCAGCAGGGCCACTCCAGCGGCGGTGCAGCTCACCAGGCTGGCGGCCAGCAGCAGGGCCACCAGGCTGCGGGGTCTGCCCGAGAGCCGTTGCGTTGCTGCGGGGTTCTCAGCGGCCTGGGCTTCGGCAACCTTGGTCACCACCGGTGCCACCGGCTCGAACACCCGATCCATCACCTCCTCCGCGCGCAGTTCCCAATACGCCTGGCTGCGCAGATGGCGGGATTGGAGCTGGTTGAGGGGAGTGGAGCTCAGGGGGCCAGAGGCGAACGTTCCAAGCTATCGATCCCGGCCTGTGCTGGCGAGGGGGGCCTGGCCCTGGCTGCGCTCCTGCAGCTCCAACCACAACAGCAGGGCTGTGATGTCGGCCGGGCTCACCCCCGGCAGCCGCGAGGCTTGCCCCAGATTGAGCGGTTGGGCCGTGCTGAGGCGCTCGCGTGCTTCGCGCGAGAGCGTGCCGATGGCCTGAAAATCGGTGCCGGCGGGAATGGCGCGCTCCCCCTGGCGTTGCACCCGTTCGATCTGCTGACTCTGGCGGGCCAGATAGCCGCTGTATTTCACATCGATTTCGGCGGCTTCCAGCACATCCAATGGCAGGTCGGCCGCGGCAAGGCCATGGTGCACCAGATCGCGGCCATGGAATCCAGGCCGGCGCAGCAGATCGGCCAGGGTGATCGAGCCTTTGATTGCCGCGCCGGTTTCCTCCACCACCGCTGCTGCAGCCGGATCACTGGCCTTGAGGCGCACGCTCTCGAGGCGCCTGGTTTCAGTGTTGATGGCTTCCAACTTGCGTTGATAGATCTGCCAGCGGCGTTGATCGATCAGGCCGAGCTCATGGCCCAGGGGTGTGAGGCGCCGGTCGGCATTGTCGCCGCGCAGCACCAGGCGGTATTCGCTGCGGCTGGTGAGCACTCGATAGGGCTCACGCAGATCCTTGCTCACCAGATCGTCTATCATCGTGCCGATGTAGCTGCCCTGGCGGGGGAAGTGCACCGCCTCCTGGCCGCGGATGCGGCGCGCGGCATTCAGGCCGGCCACCAAGCCCTGGGCTGCGGCTTCTTCATAGCCCGTGGTGCCATTGAGCTGGCCGGCACTGAACAGCCCTTCCACCCGCTTGGTTTCCAGGGATGGCAGCAACTGGGTGGCGGGGAGGTAGTCGTAATCGACCGAGTAGGCGGGCCG
>JAYKIT010000063.1:0-5691 GCA_035285765.1 Synechococcus sp.
GGCCCATGAGGTGGCCGACGCCCTGCGCCGCGGCCACGACAGCGACATGGCCGATGAACTGGGCGACCTGCTGCTGCAGGTGGTGCTGCACGCCCAGCTGGCGGCGGAACGCCGCGCCTTTGATCTGACCACCATTGCTGAAGGCATCAGCGCCAAGTTGGTGCGGCGCCATCCCCATGTGTTCGGCGGCGAACCACGCAGTTGGGAGGAGATCAAGGCCGAAGAACAAGCCGCCCGTGGCGAAGCCACAGCCAGCCTCAGCGCCAAGCTCGAGCGCAAGGTGCGCAGTTTGGGCGCCCTCGATGGAGCCATGGCGATCTCACGCAAAGCCGCGGCCGCCGGCTTTGAGTGGGACAACCTCGATGGGGTATGGGAGAAGGTGCATGAAGAGCTCGATGAGCTCAAGGAGGCGGTGGCCAGCGGTGATCGCGCCCATGCCGAAACCGAACTGGGCGATGTGTTGTTCACCCTGGTGAATGTGGCCCGCTGGTGTGAGCTGAGCCCGGAAGAGGGCCTCAACGGCACCAATCAACGCTTCCTGCAGCGCTTCGCCAGGGTTGAAGCTGCCCTTGGCGGCAACCTGGCCGGCCGCAGCATCAAGGAGCTGGAAGGGCTATGGCAGCAGGCCAAAGCCCAGCTGCGGGCCGAAGCCGAGGCCTCCTAGAGGAGCTCCACCCGCCCGTCGCCAATCTCGAAGTAAGCCGGCACGATCTGCAACGTGCCGCTGGCCTGAGCCTCCGCCAGCAGGGCACTGCGTTTGGCCAACTGGGCAGCGGCATAGCGGGCATTCCCCCGGATCGCCTGGCTGAGGTCATCGCCGCTCTGCAGCGAGGCGCGAATCGGCGTCACCAGCTCCACCAGCAGCGGCGTGAGCCCCTCATTGCCCCCCTGGGCCGCCTTCACAGCACCGCAATCGCTATGGCCCAGCACCATGATCAGCGGCACCTTCAGCACCGCCACGGCGTACTCCAATGAGGCCACCCCATCGTTGAAGGCCGTGTTGCCAGCGCTGCGCACCCCAAACAGTTCACCGGCACCGGCCTGGAACATCCACTCCAGGGGAATGCGTGAGTCAGCACAGGTGAGCACCGCGGCCCAGGGAGCCTGACCCCGCTTTAGGGCATCGGGATCCACCAGACAACGCTCATCCAGCTGCGTTTGCAGCAGCGCCATGCGCTCGGCGGGGGTGCGCCCCTGGGCGGCCTTGGTCCAGGCCGCCGCAAATTGGGCATTGCCCTGCTGCAACGCCTTGAGCGGATCCCCCTGGGGCCGGCACACGTTCAGTTCACTGCTGAGTGATTCCTTGGCCGCCGCACTCTCGCCGCCCATGGCCGCCAGCAGAGGAGCCAACGCCAGCCCGCCACCCAGGCTGGCCATGCCTCTCAACAGCTCTCGGCGACTGGCGGCCATCACACACTCCTGACAGAGGGGTATGGGGGGTTCTTAGCTGGGAAATGACCGGACGACCAAAACTGATACCGATGCGTGATTCCGCCGCCGCAGGCCATTGGATTGATGAACACCATGAGGGGGTGCGCTACGGCCTTGAGGGCCGCGTGCTGCATGAAGAGCAGAGCGCCTTCCAACGGGTCACGATCATCAACAGCGAGCGCTACGGCAACGGGCTGTTGCTCGATGGCTGCTGGATGACCGCCGAGCGGCAGGAGCGGCACTACCACGAATCCCTGGTGCACCCGGCCCTGTGCAGCGCTGAACGGATCGAACGGGTGCTGGTGATCGGCGGCGGGGATGGCGGCACAGCCCGCGAATGCCTGCGCCACGGCGAGGTGCAACAGCTCGACATGGTGGAAATCGATGGGCGGGTGGTGGAGCTCAGCCAGCAGTACCTGCCTTCCCTGGGGGGCGGGGCCTGGAGTGATCGCCGCTTTCAGCTCACCGTGGGCGATGGCATCGCCTGGGTGGCTGCCGCAGCTGATGCCAGCTACGACGTGGTGCTGGTGGATGGATCCGACCCGGCCGGGCCCGCTGAGGGCTTGTTCAACCGTGCCTTCTTCGAGCACTGCCGCCGCATCCTGCGGCCCGGCGGTGTGTTCGGCACCCAGAGCGAATCACCGGAAGCCTTCCGTCAGGTGCACATCGACACGGTGAAACTGCTGCGGGAGGTGTTCGGCCATGCCGATCCCCTCTACGGCTGGGTGCCGATGTATCCAAGCGGCTGGTGGAGCTGGACCTTCGCCGCCACCGACGGCCCCCGCTACCGCCAGCCCAAGCCGGAACGGGCCACGGCCGTGAGCGCCAGCTGCGAGATCTGGAGTCCCCGCTGGCAGCGAGGCGGATTCGATGCAGTACCAGCCGCCATCGAGCGCGCCCTGGAGGCCTGAACCATGAACACCGTTCCCGACACCCTCTTCAACCGCGATGGCGCCATCTTCATGGGGGCCCGCCGCAATCCGGCCGGCTGCCAGGTGGGGCTGTTCGGCGTGCCCTATGACGGCACCACCTCATTTCGGCCCGGCACCCGGTTCGGGCCGGCCGCCATCCGCCAGGTGAGCGATGGGCTGGAGACCTACGACCCCCAGCTCGATGCCGACCTCGAGGCGATCGCCTTCGCCGACCTGGGCGCGGTGGAGATCTCCTTCGGCGCTCCAGAACCGGTGGTAGAGGCGGTGCGGCAGGCCACCACGGCCGTGCTCGATCTGGGGCTCAAACCCCTGATGCTCGGCGGTGAACACTCCATCAGCAGTGGTGCGGTGGCTGCCGTGGCGGCGCGCCATCCCGATCTGGTGCTGCTGCAACTCGATGCCCATGCCGACCTGCGCGACAGCTGGCTGGGTGGGCGCCACAGCCATGCCTGCGCCATGCGCCGCTGCCTGGAGGTGCTCCCCAGTGCGGAACTGCTGCAACTCGCGATCCGCAGCGGCACCCGCGCCGAATTCCAGGAGCTGCATGAGCAACGGCGGCTGGTGAGCCAGGAGGAGCTGCCCGCGCGGCTGGCAGCGATTCAGGGACGCCCCTTGTATCTCACCGTGGATCTCGATTGGTTTGATCCAGCCGTGATGCCCGGCACGGGCACGCCGGAACCGGGGGGCTTCCTCTGGCGTGATTTCGCCCGGCTGGTGGATCTGCTGCAGCAGCAGAACCTGGTGGCCGCCGATGTGGTGGAACTGGCTCCAGGGCTGGATCCCAGCGGTTGCAGTGCCGTGCTGGCCGCCAAGGTGACCCGCAGCCTGCTGCTCAGCCTCGCGAGGCGCTGAGGCCCACCAGGGGCAGCTGCTGGCTGTCGGCGGGGGGCACATGGGGCAGCTCCGGTGCCCGCGGTGTCCAGTGATGGCAACTCAGATCAGCCATCAGCTCCGGATGCAAAGCCACCTGCCGCAGGCGACAGAGAGCCACACCACCTGAAGGGTGGCAGTGGCGACAGCTGCGACAGCAGGGCCTGGAGGCCATGGGCAGGATCAGTGATCTGCAACTTAAGGAGGCCGGCCCCGCTGCCAAGGGGCAAGCCATCAATCCCCAGGTTCTCTGCGGGAGACTGAAGCAAAGCTGCAGATCGACTCCCCATGCGTTGCACCCCCCTGGCTGAACTGTGCCGTGAGGCGGGCGGGCGCATGGTGCCGTTCGCCGGCTGGGAACTGCCGGTGCAGTTCGAGGGATTGATGGCCGAACACCGCGCCGTGCGGGAGCGCTGCGGCATGTTCGACATCTCCCACATGGGCGTGCTCACCCTCAGCGGTGAAGGGGTGAAAGACAAACTGCAGGGCCTGGTGCCCAGCGATCTGCAGCGCATCGGCCCCGGCGAAGCTCAGTACACCGTGCTGCTCAATGCCGCCGGTGGCATCCGCGACGATCTGATCGTGTACGACCGCGGCGATCGGGAGGTGGTGGTGGTGATCAACGCCGCCTGCGCCGACAGCGACACCGCCTGGCTCAAGCAGCAGCTGGAACCCCAGGGAATTGCCGTGAGCGACCGCAAGGCTGGTGGTGTGCTTCTCGCGCTTCAGGGCCCTGAAGCGGTGGGCCGGCTGGAGCAGCTCTGCGGCGAAAGCCTGGCGGGAGTTCCCCGGTTCGGGCATCGCGATTTGACCATCCATGGCCAATCGGTGTTTGCCGCCCGCACCGGTTACACCGGTGAAGACGGGTTCGAGCTGCTGCTCACCGCTGAGGCCGGCCAGGCCCTGTGGCAACAGCTGCAAGCCGATGGGGTCACCCCCTGCGGGCTGGGCGCCCGCGACAGCCTGCGTCTGGAGGCCGCCATGCATCTCTATGGCAATGACATGGATGCCAACACAAGCCCGCTGGAATGCGGCCTGGGCTGGTTGGTGCACCTGGAGATGCCCTGCGACTTCGTGGGCCGCGAAGCACTGGAGCGCCAAACCGCGGCAGGGGTGCAACGCCGCCTGGTGGGCCTGGAACTGCAGGGACGAGCCATCGCCCGCCACGACTACCCCGTGCTGCATCACGGCGAGCGCGTGGGGGTGATCACCAGTGGCACCTTCTCTCCCACGCTGCAAAAACCGGTGGCCCTGGCCTCGGTGCCCGCCCATCTCGCCAAAACCGGCACCGAGCTGGCGGTGGAGATCCGCGGCCGCCAGGAGCCGGCGGTGGTGGTGAAGCGCCCCTTCTATCGCCGCGCCAGCTGAACCCCACCACATGGGATCATCCGGTTCTTATTGACTGATCCCGCCATGCGCAGCCACTCCTGCGGCGACCTGCGCACCGACGCCATCGACACCACAGTGCTGCTGAGCGGCTGGGTGGACCGGCGCCGGGATCACGGCGGGGTGATCTTCATCGATCTGCGCGACCGCAGCGGCACCGTGCAGGTGACGGTGGATCCCGATCTGGGGGCCGAGGCCTTCGCCGTGGCTGAGCATCTGCGCAATGAAACGGTGCTGCAGGTGGAGGGCCGGGTGCGGGCCAGACCGGCCGAATCCCTCAACGATCGCCTGGCCACCGGTGCGGTGGAGGTGCTCGCCAGTGCCATCACCGTGCTCAACAGCGTGAAAGGCAACCTGCCCTTCCCGGTGTCGATCCACGATGAGGAGAACACCCGCGAAGAACTGCGCCTGCGCCACCGCTACCTGGATCTGCGCCGCAAGCGCATGAACGACAACCTGCGCCTGCGCGCGCAAACGATCCAGACCGCCCGCCGCTTCCTCGAGGAGGAAGGCTTCATCGAGGTGGAAACCCCGGTGCTGACCCGCTCCACCCCCGAGGGAGCACGGGATTACATCCTTCCCAGCCGCGTCTGCGGTGGTGAGTGGTTTGCCCTGCCCCAATCACCCCAGCTGTTCAAGCAGCTGCTGATGGTGGGGGGCATCGAGAAGTACTACCAGGTGGCCCGCTGCTTCCGCGACGAAGACTTGCGCGCCGATCGGCAACCGGAATTCACCCAGCTGGACATGGAGATGAGCTTCATGGGCCAAGAGGACATCCTCGATCTGAATGAGCGGCTGATCTGCTCGATCTGGAAGACGGTGAAAGGCATCGAGCTGCCTCGCCCCTTCCCGCGTATGACCTGGCATGACGCCATGGAGCGCTACGGCACCGACCGCCCCGACACGCGCTACGGCATGGAGCTCACCAACGTGAGTGACATCGTCAAGGACATGGGCTTCAAGGTGTTCAGCGGCGCCGTGAAGAACGGCGGTTCGGTGAAGTGCATCGCGGTGCCGGGTGGCAACGATGCGGTGTCGAACGTGCGCATCAAACCCGGTGGTGATGTGTTCA
>JAYKIT010000064.1:0-8720 GCA_035285765.1 Synechococcus sp.
CGCCGCGGGAACGGGATCTGTACAACTACGGCAGTGCCCGGCCCAAGCCGGCGGTGGACATCACCAATCCGATGTCGATCATGACCCAGCTGCGCAACATGCAGGGTGCTGAAGATGCCACCCCCCCTGGGGATGCCATCGATGCGGCGTTGAAGGATTTCGAGACCAGCTCAGCTCCCACCAAGCTCGTTCCCGTTCGTCCCTGAACTGGCTTCGGGTTCGGCCGCAGGCTTTTGCAGGGAGGTGGCCTCCCCTGAGGGGGCTTGTTGGCGCACCTGGGCCACCGACCAGCTGGCTGCCACCTGGTCGAGCACGTGGCCAGCTGCTGCTGAAGAGTGCAATTTGGCCCGCAACAGCAACTGGCGGGCCGTCGCCAGGTCACCCTGGGATTGCTTCAACAGGGCCAGGGCCAGCAGCGGCCTCGGATCGCTGGGATGGGCCGCGATCAGGTTGGTGTAGGTGCTCTCGGCGGCGGCCTGCTCCCCATTGCGCTGCTGCAGATCCGCCTTCAGCAAGCCGATCGGCAGAGCTTCAGGGCGCCCTTGGGCGGCCGCGGCGGAGCGCTTCAACTGCTCCTCCACCGCGGCCTTGTTGCCCAGCCGCAGCTGCAGCCGCGCGTAATCGCGCAGGGCCTCGGCCTGCAGAGGATTGCGTTGCAGCACCTGCTTGATCTCGCGCTCAGCGCCTGTGGTGTCGTTCTGCTGCTGGCGCAGGTCGGCCAGCAGCAGGCGCAAGGACCACTGCTGGGGGTGCCGTTCGCTCAGCGGCTCCAACAGGGCGATGGCCCCCTGGCGATCACCGCTGGCCAGGCGCAGCCGCAACAGCTGCAATTGTTCTGATTCGCTGGCATCACCGGCGATCCATTTGCTCTCCAGCGCGGTGGCTCGGCGCTCCAGCTGCTGCTGCTCCTGCTTCTGGGGTGCGGCAGGGCTGGGACCACGCTCCTGGCCCAGGCGCCAGCCCACCGCTGCGCTGATCCCCAGGGCCACCAGGGTGAGCGGCAGCCACAGCAGCAGGTTGCGTGAGTTGGAGGAAGGGGAAGCAGTCAACGAACCCAGCCCAGTGCCTGAGGCGCCCAGTTAACCGGCTGCACTGGCCTCTGTCAGCACACTGGCTAGATTCGGCCCCTTGTCCTGCCAGCGCCGATGCGTCAGCACCCGATTCCACCGGTCACCGAACCGATGCAGTACCGGGCGATCGGACTGGTGGATGCCCAGTACGTGCCCGTTGATGGCGACACCCTGACCCGCGGCGTGCTGCGCTGCGCCGATGGCACCGAGATCGAGGCCGTGTTGCTGGGCCGGGTGCTCAGCGTGGTGAAGCGCCATCTCGATCTCGAGCAATCCCATCAATGGATCGTGTACCCCCGCAACCGCGAAGCGGATCACCTGCATCTCCAGGTGGTGGGGGTGTGGGAGCCCGGCACCTTGGCCAGTGATGATCCCGAGCTGCCGGCCACCCTGCCCGAGGGTGATGGCTATTTTTCCGTGCGTGGTGAGCTCATCTACACCAAGCCTGAAACCAATGATCTGGTGGTGAAGATCCGCCAGCAGCCCCGGGCCGATGGCAGCCGGCCCCAGCCCTTCAAGCTGCAGCTGCAGGGCAGCCTGCCGATGGAGCACCTGCGCCACTTTGTGGCCCTGGAGCTGCGCCGCAGCGGCCAGGACCTGCTGCTGGAATCCAGCGAAGTGATCGCCCCGGTGCCCCAGCGCAACGATCGCCGCGGTGGTGCCAACCGGCGTGGTGGCCGCCGGCCTGCGCCTGCGGCCCGGCGCTGAGCCATGCAGCCGCTCCGCATCGGCATTGTTGTGGCCCTCATCAGCGCTGCGGCGGTGTTGGGGCCCTCCTTAGGGCTTTCGCCGGCCTGGATCACCGTGGCGGTGATGGGCACGTTGGTGTTTGTGTCGGTGGATGCGGCGGTTTGGAGTGGCCGCGGCGGCCACCTGCTGGCGGAGGCCCTGCCGGGCGGTCGTGAACGGCTGCGCCGCATCGCTCTGCATGAGGCGGGCCATCGCTTGGTGGCGTGCAGCGAGGGGCTCGAACCAGGCCCGAGCCTGGTGGGCACCCTGGCCTGCCTGCGGGCGGGCCGCCAAGCTTGCGGCAGCACTGAATTGCCCCTGCCCGCATCCAGCAAGTTGCCCTTGGAGGAGTTGCGCCGTTGGAGCCGGGTGTTGTTGGCCGGCATGGCAGCTGAGGTGGTGGTGCACGGAGAAAGCGAAGGTGGCGCTGACGACTGCCAGCTGCTGGGCCGCCTCTGGGGGCTTTCAGGCCATCCAGCGGCCACGGCCCAGCTGGAGCAGCGGCGCGCCCGCCGCGAGGTGGAGCAATGGCTGCGTCAGCAGCGCCCTGCCTTGGATCAGGAATGTGAAACGCTGCTGGCTAATGCCCCTAGCCTGAGGCGCCTCAGCGTTCCGGCTGCCGCCGATGTCGTCTGACTGGGCCTATTGCGATGCCCCAACGGGGGTGGCTGGGGACATGCTGTTGGCCGCCCTGCTGGATCAGGGGCTGCCGCCGCAGATGGTGCGTGAGCCCCTGGAGGCCATTGGTTTTGCCAAGGCCTTTGCCCTGAAGCTGGAGCAGGGCCGTTCCGCTGGCTTGCGGGGATTGCGGCTCACGGTGGAGCTCAAGGAGCACGATCCACCGCCGCGCCATTGGCGTGAGCTGCGGCCACTGCTGCAGCAGGCCCCATGGCCGGAAGCACTGCGGGCCAAGGTGTTGCAGGTGTTCGCCCTGTTGGCCTCCGCCGAGGGGGCGGTGCATGGCCTGCCGGCGGAGCAGGTGCATTTCCATGAAGTGGGGGCGGTGGATGCCCTGGTGGATGTGGTGGGGGTGTGCGCGGGGTTGTTGCACTTCGGCATTGAGCGACTGATCGCCTCGGCTCCACCCGCGGGCCATGGCCGCGTGCCCACCGCCCATGGCCTGTTGCCCCTGCCGGCGCCGGCGGTGTTGGAGATTGCCCGGGCCCATGCCATCCCCCTGGCCTCCAGTGAGGGGTTCCCCGCAGCCGAACTCACCACCCCCACGGGGTTGGCCCTGCTGGCGGCCTGGGTGGATCGCTGGGGGCCGCCGCCGGCTCACATCCCCATGGCGGTGGGGGTGGGGCTGGGCCATCGCCAGCTGGATCGCCCCAACCTGCTGCGGCTCTGGCGCCCAGCCCCAGCGGCTGATCCTGGCCTCGCCTTGGAGGAACCGTTGCTGCAGCAGCAGTGCCAGATCGACGACATGGATGCCGAGGCCCTCGCCTTTCTGCAGGAGCAGCTGCGTCAGGCCGGGGCGCTGGAGGTGTTTGCCCAACCGGCGCAGATGAAGAAGGGGCGCACGGGCGCGCTGCTCACCTGCCTGGCCCACCCTGAGCAGGGCGAGGCCCTGCGCCGCATCTGGTGGCGCCATTCCTCCAGCCTGGGATTGCGTGAAACCGTGCAGCGACGCTGGCGGCTGCCGCGGCGCTGCGGCACCTTGCAAACCGCCTGGGGCCCCGTGCGGGCCAAGCAGGCGGTTACCGCTGAAGGGCTGCGCAGCAAGCCGGAGGCCGATGAGCTGGCCCGCCTGGCGCTGGAGCATCAACTCAGCTGGGCGGAGCTGCGGGCCGCCCTGGCGGCGCTGCCGCCAGAGGCCTGGCAACCGGATCCGGAGCCGGGCCCATGAGAGTGCCAACGCTGAAGCTGCCCGGTGGCTTGCGCCTCTGGGTTGGTGGTGGCTCGCTGCTGCTGGTGCTGCTGGCCCTTTGGAGCCATGGTCAGGAGGTGCTGGCGCTGGCTCCGGATCAGCGCGGTTGGGCCCTGCTGCTGCTGGGCTTGAGTGTCACGGTGCTGGCGCAGTGGGCCAATGGATTGGCCTGGTGGGCGCTGCTGCGCTGGTTGCAACTGCCCTGGCCAGCGCTGCCCATCGTGCTGCTGTTTGTGCGCACCAACCTGCTCAAGTACCTGCCCGGCGGGGTGTGGCATCAGGTGTCTCGGGTGCGCTTGCTGCGCGAGCGGGGCAGTGGTGGCCGCCGCGCGCTGCTGGCGGTGTTGCTGGAGGCGTTGCTGATGGTGATCGCCGCCCTTTGCCTGATTCCCCTGGGGGGCCTGCAGGCAGGCCTGGGGCTGGTGAGTCCTCTGGCGCTGCTGCTGCTGCGGCCCTGCTGGCTCAATCCCCTGCTGGAACGCCTGTTGCGCAGCAAACGGCGTTTGTTGCGTGCCGGCTCCGAACCAGGCGTGGAGCCAGAGCCTGAAACCGAAGAGCCACTGCCAGCGTTGCAGGGGGCTCCCTGGCAGCCCTTGCTGCTGGAGTTTCCCTTCCTGGCGCTGCGTTTTGGCGGCTTTGCCTGTTGTGTTCTCTGCTTCAGCGGTCCGGCGGCCCTGGGCTGGGGCGGTTGGATTGCCGCCTTTGCTCTGGCCTGGAGTGTGGGCTTGGTGGTGCCGGGAGCCCCGGGCGGTTTGGGGGTGTTTGAACTGGTGCTGCTGGCCCGGGTGGTGGAGTGGGTGCCGGAGGCCGAGGTGCTGGCGGTGCTGGTGAGCTATCGCCTGATCAGCGTGCTGGCTGAGCTGCTGGCGGCGGCTGGCGCTGAACTGGACAGTCGCAATAAGGCCTATTCTTAAGAACAGGCGCGACCCAACGTGGCTGTTTCAGGCAACCTCCGTGAAGACCTGCACGGTCGGGGCCAACGGCTGACGCCCCAGCGTCAGCGGGTTCTTGACTTGTTTGAGCGCATCGGTGCTGGCCACCACCTCAGCGCGGAGGACGTGCACCAACAGCTGCTGAAAGGGGATGCCCGGGTGTCGCTGGCCACCGTGTATCGCACCTTGCGGCTGCTCACCACGATGGAGTTGTTGCATGAACTGGAGTTGCCCGAGGGCAGTCGCCGCTTCGAGCTGGCCAATGCCGATGACAACGAGCACCACCATTTGATCTGCGCGGTGTGCGGCCGCACGGAGGAATTCGAAAGCCCTGATGTGCTTCAGGCCGGCGCCAGCGCCGCCGCAACCCAGGGCTTCAAGCTGCTCAGCTCGCGCCTTACGGTGAGAGGTTTGTGCCCTTCCTGCGAAGCCCTGCAGGGTGGCGGGAGCAACTGATTTGGCCCCGTTTCTCGACGTTCAGCAGCTCTGGCATCGCTACCGCTCGGCGGAGTGGTCGCTGCAGAACATCAGCTTTGGTTTGGAGGCCGGTGAGTTGCTGGGGCTGCTGGGCCCCTCCGGCTGCGGCAAAACCACCCTGTTGCGTTTGATCGCGGGCTTTGAGCGCCCCTCCCACGGCAGCATCTGCATCGAGGGCCGCACGGTGGTGTCGGCGCAGCGCTGGCTGGCCCCCGAGCGCCGCGGTGTGGGGATGTTGTTTCAGGACTACGCCCTGTTTCCCCATCTCAGTGCCTGGCAGAACGCCTGCTTTGGGCTCAAACCCAAGCAGGACACCTCCCGGGTGGGTTGGTTGATGGAGTTGCTGGGGCTCGAGGGCCTCGCCCAGCGCTTTCCCCATGAGCTCTCGGGCGGCCAGCGGCAGCGCCTGGCCTTGGTGCGGGCGTTGGCGCCCAATCCGCGCTTGTTGCTGCTCGATGAGCCGTTTTCCAATCTCGATGTGGATGTGCGCCTGCGGTTGCGCGCCGAGCTGCCCAGGGTGCTGCGCCAGTGTGGTGTGACCGCCGTGATGGTGACCCACGATCCCGAGGAGGCTCTGGCGATCTGCGATCAGGTGGCTGTGATCTCCGCTGGTTTATGGCATCAATGCGCGGCGCCGCGCCAGTTGGTGGCCCAGCCCGCCACCAGCTTCGTGGCCCGTTTTGTGCTGCAGGCCAATGTGGTGCTGCCCGAGGACCTGGCGCCATTGCTGGGAACCGAGCAACGGGAGGCGTTTGCCCGCCTGGCGGTGCCCGCCAGCAGTGCCGTGCTGCTGCGTCAGGAGGATTGCCAGCTGCAGGCCAATGCTGCGGGGGCGGCCCGGGTGATTGCCCGTGAATTTCTGGGCTACGAATGGCTCTATCTGATCGAGCTGGGGGAGCAGCGCCTGCGCCTGCGGGTGGCCCTCAGCCAGGACATCGCGCCTGGTGAGCGCTGCGATCTCAGCCTGCGGGAGGGTTGGCAGCCGCAGCTGATCCAGCGCCAAGCCGCGGCACCAGCAGCAGTGTTGCCGCCAGTCCCAGCCCCATGATCAGCAGGGCTGGTGCGATGGCGGCGCCAAGCCGTTCATCCCCGGCGTACTGGAACACCCGCACGGCGAGGGTGTCGAAATCGAAGGGCCTGAGGGCAAAGGTGAGCGGCAGTTCCTTCACGGTGTCCACGAACACCAGCAGGCAGCCCAGCAGCAGTGGGCTGCGCAACAGGGGCAGGTGGATGCGTTGCAGAACACCTTGCCAGGATTCCCCCAGGCTGGTGGCCGCTTCTTCCACGCTGGGGGGCAGGCGTTCAAGCCCGGCATCGAGGGAGCCCTTGGCCACGGCAATGAAGCGGTTGCCGTAGCCGAACACCAACAGCACCAGGGGCGGCACACCCAGGGGGGCCAACAGCAGCAGCAGGGCCACCGCCAGCACGGTGCCCGGCACGGCGTAGCCCAGGCTGGCGCTGAACATCATGTTCTTCAACAGGCCAGGGGGGCTCCAGCGATTGCCCACGGCCAGCGTGAGGGCCATGGCGGTGGCGCAGCCTGCGCCGATCAGGGCCAGGCAGAGGCTGTTGCTGCTGAGCTGCAGTAGCTCAGCCAGCGACTCCAGCCGCAGTTGGTCGAGGCTGCGCAGCAGCCAGATCAGGGGCAAGCCCAGGCTCACCAGGGGTGGAATGGCACAGATCAGCTGGGCCAGCAGGGCGCGCCAGCCCCTGAGCTGCCAGCCCCCTTGGGTGTCGGTGGGACCGCCCATGTCCCAGCGGCGGCTGCGCCGGCGCTGCCAGCGTTCAGCCATCACCAGCAGACCCACCACAATCAACGCCAGCAGGGCGAGCCCCACCGCCCCTTGGGGGTCGTCTTGGCCCTGCCAGCGTTCCAACAGACCCGTGGAGAGGGTGGGCACTGCCAGCAGTTCCACGGCCCCGAATTCATTGATCACCTCCATGCCGGTGAGGGCAACACCTGCTGCCACGGCTGGAATCGCCATCGGCAGGCTCACCCGCAGGAAACTGCGCCAGGGGCCCAGGCCCAGGCTGCGGGCGGCCTCCAGTTGGCGTCGACCGCTCAGCCTGAAACTGTCGCGGCTGAGCAACACCACATAGGGCACGTTGGCGAGGGTGAGCACGGAGATGCACCAGCCCAGGCCATGCAGATGCAGTCCGCTGCGGCCCCCGAGATCCAGCAGTACGGCTGCCTGCAGGTAGGCCGGGGTGGCCAGGGGCAGCAATTGGGCCAGGGTGAGCAGGCGCGCTCCGGCGAAGCGGCAGCTGGCGGTCAGCCAGCCGATGGCGGTGCCCAGCACGGCCACGCCGAGCCCCACGCACAGCACCAACAGCACGGTGTTGCCGAGTTGCTGAACGCCATCACTGCCGATCAGCAGGGGGCTGCCGCCGCCGCTGAGGCTGAAGGCCGCCAGGGCGAGGAAGGGGAGAAGGTTGAAGCCGGCCGTGACGGCAAGGATGAGGCTGAGTCCGGGACGGGCCGGGACCCAGGGACGGTCCAGCGTTATTTCCAGCCGTTTGCCTCCATCAGTTGCTGGGCCTGCGTGTTCTTGGCGCCGAGCTGTTGGGCCGAAACGCCATCCTCCTGGAAGGGGCCCCAGCCATTGAGGATTGGGTTGTCACCATATCCCTTCACCGGATATTCCAAATTGGCCTCGGCGTAGCTGCTGCCGGCTTGGCCGGAGGCCAGGAATTCAATCAGTTGCAGCGCTTCTTTGGGGTGTTTCGAGGCGCTGGTGATTCCGGCGCCGCTGATGTTCACGTGGGTGGGTCGGGGAAACACCAGCTGCACCTTCTGGGCCAAGCTTTGGTTCTCCTTGCCCTTGCTGCCATCCAGCATGCGAGCGAGGTAATAGGTGTTCACCAGGGCCACCCCGCAGCTGCCTTTGGCCACGGCCTGAATTTGCGGGGTGTCGCTGGAGAAGTAGGGCTGGCTCACATTGGCGGTCATGCCGCGGATCCAGGCGGCGGTGGCGGCCTGGCCCCGCAGGATCAATTGATCGGCCACCAGCGATTGGTTGTAGGGGCTCTTGCGGTTGCGCAGGCAGAGCTGCCCTTTGAGGCTCGGATCAGCAAGATCGGCGTAACTGCTGATCCGGCTGGGATCCACCTGGGTGGGGTTCACGATCGGCACCCGGGCGCGGCGGGTGAGGGCGTACCACCGCCCCTCGCCATCCCGCAGGTTTTTGGGAACCGCTTGATTCAACTGCTGCGATGAGGAGGGCTGCAGCAGATCCATGTTGGCCGCCTTCACCAGGCGGGCGGCATCCGCCAGCACCAACACATCGGCCGGGGTGTTGTCGCCTTCTGATTGCAGGCGCTGCAGCAGCACCTTGTCTTTGGCCTCCAGCAGGTTCACCTGGATGCCAGTGGCTTTGGTGAAGGCGGCGTAGAGGGCCTTATCGGTGTTGTAGTGGCGACTGGAATACACCCCGAGGGTGGGTGTGGCCTTCGGCGTGGATGTGCAGGCTGCGGTCAGGAGCAGCAGAGGAGCCACCAGCGCCACAGGGCCCAGGGCTGAACGACGCAGCACAATGCAATTGCGAATCCATCGCAACGTACAGAGCGATGGGGCTTATTTGCAAGTGGTTCTCAATAGCTTCTCAATAACGGCGCTGCGTTGTGGCGCGCACCGGCACCAGCACA
>JAYKIT010000065.1:0-10308 GCA_035285765.1 Synechococcus sp.
GTTGCAGCTTCTTGGTGCGCACGTGGGAGTGGCTGACAGCCATGCCGTTGTTGGCGCGCTTGCCGGTGAGTTGGCAGACCCGGGACATGACTTCAACCTTCCGCTAAATGATTTTGGGCAATGCCCAGGCCAAGATCTTATCAATTGGTTGGTTGGCCCCTCTGCACACGCCGGCCACTGGTTGCATCAAACCAGAGTTCATCCTGTGGGCGCCAGTGCAGTTGCAGCCGCTCAGGAGGTTGCCAGTCGGCCGCCTGCAGCATGCGCAGTTGGCCCCGTGCTGTGTCCAGCCAGAGGAGTTGTTGGTTGCCGAGCCATTCGCGGTTGAGCAAGCGCGCGGCCAGTGCACCCTGCTCCCCGCAGCGCAGCTGCTCGGGCCTCAGGCCCAGCTGCAGCCCTGGCCCAGCCGTGAGCCAGTTGATCGCTGGACGACCCAGAAACTCAGCCACAAACACGTTGCAGGGGTTGTCATAGAGCTCTCGGCCGCTGCCCAGCTGCTGCAGTTGGCCTTCACGAAGCACGGCGATGCGGTCGGCGATCCCCAGGGCCTCCTGCTGGTCGTGCGTCACGTACAGCACTGGATGCTGGGCCCCGCACAACAGGCGCCGCAGTTCAGGGCGCAGCGTGTCGCGCAACTGGGCATCGAGGTTGCTCATCGGTTCATCGAGCAGCACCACATCCGGTTGGCGCAGCAAGGCCCGGGCCAGGGCCACCCGCTGACGCTGCCCCCCGGAGAGTTGGGCCGGTAAGCGCTGGCGCAGTTCCGTGAGCTGCAGCAGTTCCAGCACGGTGTCGATGCGCTGCTGCCGCTCACTGCGGGGCACACGCCGCACCTCCAGCCCCAGTGCCAGGTTCCCTTCAACGCTCAGGTGCGGATAGAGGGCATAGCTCTGGAACACCATCCCCACCCGCCTGCGGCCTGGATCGAGCCGGCTGATGTCACGCCCCTGCAGCACAATGCGGCCGCTGCTGAGGGGATCCAGCCCCGCCACAAGGCGCAACAGGGTGGTTTTGCCGCAGCCGCTGGGCCCCAGCAGCGCCAGGCATTGCCCGGCTGGCACCTGCAAGCTCAGCTCCTGCAGCAGGGTGCGCGATCCAATCTGGCGGCTGATCCCCTGCAGCTCCAGGCCCGTGCTGTTCATCCCTTCACGGCCCCCTGGGTCAACCCCGCCACGATGGTGCGCTGGAACAGCAGCACCAGCAGCAGCAGCGGCAGGCTGCCCAGCACCGTGGCTGCGGCATAGGCGCCATAGGGCACCGCATAGATCGATGAACCGGCAATGCGGGCGATGGCGGTGGGCAGGGTGAGCAGGTCGCTGCGGCTGATCCAGGTGAGCGCGATGGGGTATTCATTCCAGCTGAACAGGAACACCAGGATTGCGGTGCTGGCCAGGGTGGGGGCCAGCAGCGGTAGAAACACCCGGCGCAGCCGCTGCCAGAGGTTCAGCCCTTCCAGGCGGGCGGCATCCTCCAGTTCTGCTGGCAGTTCTGCCAGGCCGGCCTGCAGCAGCAGGATGGCCAGCGGCAGGCAGAGGCCGCTGTAGGGCAGCGCCAGGGCCAGCAGCTGGTTGCCCCAGCCCAGCAGCCGAGCCAGTTCCAGCAGGGCGAGAAACAGGAGCACGTAGGGAAACACCGCAGCGGCCACCAGCAGCAGCATCAGCCCTCGCCGCAGACCAGGGCGCTGCTGCCGCAGGCCGTAGGCCGCTGGCAGGGCCAGGCTCAAGCTGAGAGCGGTCGTGGTGGCGCCCACCACCGTGCTGTTGAGCAAATAGCGCCAGAACGGTGGGGAGCCGCTCAAGACCAACTGGTAGTTGGCCAGGGTCCAACCACCACTCCCGCCCATCAGCCCCTCCGCTGTGCGGAACGAGGTCAGCAGCTGCCACAGCAGCGGCAACAGGCTCCAGAGCAGCAGCAGGCTGATCAAGCTCAGTCGGCGCAGCTTCATGTGAGCTCCCTGCGGCTGTTCAAACGCCGTTGCAGCGCCAGCACCAGGCCACTGAACAGCAACAGCAGCACGAACATCCCCAGCATCACCGTGGCGCTGTAACCGAAATCAAGGAAGCGCATGGCGTTGAGATAGGAGTACAGGGCCAGGCTTTCGGTGCTGCCAGCCGGTCCCCCCGCCGTGAGTACCGAGATCAGATCAAACACGCCAATCGCCTGGGCTAGCCGGAAGAGGCAAGCCAATCCGAGATAGGGCACCAGCAGCGGCAGGGTGAGCCGCCAGAGCCGCTGCCAGGGGCCAGCCCCCTCCAGCCGCATCGCCTCCTCGAGATCGCTGGGGATCGATTGCAGTCCGGCCAGCAACAGCAGAGCCACGAAGGGCGCTGTTTTCCACACCTCGGCCATCACGGTGAACAGCCAGGTGGTGGCGGGGGTCGACAGGAACCCGTAGCTCGGCAGGCCCAGCTGCTGCAGCACGGCGTTGAGCGGCCCGTGGGGGTCATTGAAGATCCAGCGCCAGCCCAGAGCCATCACGGTGGTGGGCAGGGCCCAGGGCAGCAGCACCAGGGCACGCAGCAACCCACGACCCGGGCCGCGCTGATGCAGCGCCAGGGCCATGGCCAGCCCCAACAGCAGCTCCAGGCCCACCGATACAACGGCGAAGCGCAGGGTTTGCAGCGTGTCTTGCCAGAAGCGTTGATCCTGCAGCAGGCGCCACCAGTTGCTGCCGCCGTTGGGCACCGCCACCAGGCCGGTGAGCACCGAATCGGCATGCAGGCTCAGCCAGCCGTAGCGCAGCAGCGGCCAGAGGAACACACAGGCGAGGAGCATCAAGGCTGGGGTCAGCAGCAGCAGGCCGCTGCGTTGGGGCTCAAGCGAGAGGCGTTTCATGGCGCCGCCCTCAAGGCGGCTGTGGCTCCAGCGGAGCGCAGCAGCAACTCGCTTTGCTGCTGCAGGGTCTGCATGGCAACGGGCACCGCTTGCTCAGCGGTGAACACCGCACTCAGACGCCGTTGCAGCAGGTCGCTGAGCTGGGCATAGAGCGGTGTTTCCGGGCGCAGCACGGCGTGATCGAGGGCGCGGCGCAGCACTGGCAACAGCGGCTGTTCGGCCACCAGGGTGGGGTCGTCGAAGAGGGCGCTGAGGGTGGGGGTGTAGCCGTACTGGCGGCTGAGCTGCCGTTGCACCTCCGCTGAGCTGAACCAGGCGATCGCGGCGGCAGCGGCGGCGGGATGGCGACTGCCCTTGAGCAGGCTGAACCCCCAGCTGCCTTGGGTGGTGGCCGCACGTTGGCCCGGTGCGGCCACCGGCAGGCTCACCCCCACCTTGCCGGCCACGGCACTGCCTGGTTTTTGCAATTCAGCCCAGGCGTAGGGCCAGTTGCGCATGAACAGCGCCTCCCCGGCCGCAAAGCTCTGCAGTGTTTCCTGCTCGCTCATGTTCACCACTGCCCTGGGGCTGATGCCGCTGCTGATCAGCGCATTGAGCCAGGCGGCCGCTTGCTGTGCAGCGCCGCTGTTGAGGGCCGTGGTGGTGCCATTGGTTCCCTCGATCCAGTGGCCACCAAAACCGCGCAGCACCTCGAGGAACACACAGCTGAGGCCTTCGTATTGGCGCCCCTGCCACACGAAACCCCAGCGCACAGCTCCACTGCGCTGCAACCGCTCGGCTTGCGCCACCAGGTCGGTGGTGGTCAGCGGTGGTGCATCGAGTAGATCGCTGCGGTAAAAGAGCAGGCCGGTGTCAGCTAGCAGTGGCATGCGCCAGAGATGGCCGCCGAAAGCATTGCCCAGCTGGGCACCGGGCACCAGGGGCTCGAGGGCGTTGCTGCCGAGCCAGGGTTCCAGGGGTTCCAGCCAGCCCGCTGCGGCGTACTTGGGCGTCCAGGTGACGTCCATCAGCAGCAGGTCGTAGGGGGTATCCCCCAACAGCAGGCTGCTGATGGCCAGATCGGAGATGGCTTCGGTATCGAGCGGCCCCTGCTCCACCTCGATCTGGATGGTCGCTTGGCTGCGGTTGTATTCGGCCACCAAATCGTGGGTGGCTGCCGCGAACGGCGCCGGCATCAGCACCCGCACCACGGTGGGCGGCGCGGCCCAGACCGGGGCCCCCCCCAGGGCAAGCAGCAGGGCAAGGGCCAGGCCACCGAGGCGGCTCAGCCATCGCTGCTGGGCGCTGGGGTGCCAGAGGCTCAGAGGCCGCGATCCATCAACTGCCCCATCAGATCACAACTGCGCTGCTGGAAGCCAGCCAACTCATTGGGCTCAAGGCCCCCCACGGCCAGCTTGGCCATCTCATAGATGTGGCGGCTGAGCTGCTCGGCCAGCTCCTGGCTGGGGGAGTGGCCAGTGCCGGTCACCACGGCGCCGGCTTTGAGCTTCTGCAGCCCCTCCACCAGGCGGTGGCGGCGGTTCACCAGCAGCACGTGGTGATCGGGCAGGCCTGGCAGGCGTTGTTCCATCAGGGCACCCATGTCGTTCATGCGGCGCATCTGCTCCGGCAACAGGATCAGGGCGGCAGGGGCGTTATCCCCCTTGAGCGCCTGCACCTGGATGGTCACCTTGTCGTTGTTGAGCGATCCCTTGAAGAGGTCGCGCAGGGTTTCGCTGCTGTCGTTGCCATTGGCATCGCTGAGGTTGCTTTCCTGCTCCTGCAGCGAGGCATCGAGCTCAGCATCCACCCGCTGGAAGGTGAGTTCGTTATGGCGGTATTCGAGCCAGGGAATGAATTGGGTGTCGATGAAGGTGTCAGCCAGCAGCACCTCCGCCCCTTGGCCTTTCCAGAGGGCCAGGGCGCCGGCCTGGCCAGCCTCATCCGTGCAATAGAGGATGCGCTTGTCGTTGCCGGCATCGAGGCGAGCGCGGTAGTTGGCCAGGGTGGTGAAGCACTTGCCCCCTTCAGCCGCAATCGGATCGGTGTTGTCACCCTCAGCGGCGGCTGCGGTGGTGCCAAACAGCACCAGCTCGGCCACTTGATCGGCGAATTTCTCATCCTCCATGGCGCCGATCTTGATGAAGGGAGCCAGGGATTCCCAGATTTCGGCATAGCGCTGGGGCTCATCGCGGTGCAGCTGCTTGAGCCGATCGCCAACTTTTTTGGCCACAAAGCCGCCGATTGAGCGCACCCGCCGATCGGTTTGCAGAGCCGAGCGGCTCACGTTGAGAGGGATATCGGGGGAATCGATCACCCCGCGCAGGGGCAGCAGGTATTTGGGCACCACCTCCTTGATGGAGTCGCTCACGAACACCTGGTTGCAGTAGAGCTTGATTTCCCCCTTCTCCCAATCGGCGCGCCCAGTGGATTTGGGGAAGTAGAGGATGCCCTGCAGGTTGTAGGGGTAATCGGTGTTGAGATGCACCCACAGCAGCGGATCCCCCTGGAAGGGATAGAGGTAGCGGTACAGCTCGATGTAATCCTCATCGCTGAGGTCGCGGGGGCTCTTGCGCCAGGGAGCCTCCCGTTTGTTCACGCTTTCTCCCTCCAGCTGCACCTCCACGGGCATGAAGTCGCAGTAGGTGCTGATCAAGGTGCGCAGGCGCGCCGGTTCGATGTATTCGAGCTCCTCCTCCTGCAGGTGCAGGATCACATCGGTGCCAGGTTCGCTGCGCTCTGCCGCTTCGAGGCTGAAGTTGGGGGAGCCATCGCAGCTCCAACGCACCGCTTCCGAGCCAGGGCGCGCGCTGAGGCTCACCAGCTCCACCTGGTTGGCCACCATGAAGCTGGAATAGAAGCCAAGGCCGAAGTGGCCAATGATGGCGTCGCCCTCGCTCTTGTACTTCTCCAGGAATTCCTCGGCGCTGGAGAAGGCCACTTGATTGATGTAGCGCTTCACCTCATCGGCGTTCATGCCGATGCCGTTGTCGCTGATGGTGAGGGTTTTGGCCTCGCGGTCGATGCGAATGCTGATCAGGCCATCGGCCCCTTCGCTGCAGTCGCCGGCCATGGCAGCCATGCGGCGCTTGCTGATGGCATCGGTGCCGTTGCTCACCAGCTCGCGCAGGAACACCTCATGGCCGCTGTACACGGCCTTTTTGATGATCGGGAAGATGTTCTCGGTATGGATCTGGATCTGGCCCTGCTCAGCGGTCACCACAGCGTTTCAGTGCAAGCTGCAGCAACTCTGCTGGCTGGCGGGCAGAGCTGGCTAGCCAGAAATCCGAACCTGGGCGTGAACCCCCCTCAGCTGATCAGTTGCTGGTCTGCAGATCAGGGCGCTCCTCCGGCAGGATCGCGCCTTCCACCGGGCACACCTGCAGGCAGATGCCGCAGTCGATGCAGGTTTGGAAATCAATCCAATAGAAGCCGGTGCCTTTGGTGTTGGCTCCCTGGCCGGGATGGATGCAAGCCACCGGGCAGGCATCCACGCAATCGGCGATGCCCTCACACACGTTGGTCACGATGGTGTGGGCCACGGGTTCCGCTGCAAGATCGGGCGATCTTAGGGATCAGCCCAGCCAGCTGACACCGCTGCAGCCCCGTTGCCCTGCCACCGCTTCAGCGGCCGCCTGGCTGGTGCAGGGCAGGGGCCAAAGCTCAGCGCGCTGGCCCTGGCTGTGCAGTTGCTGCAGTTGATCAAGGGCCGCATGCAGTTGATCGGCCTGGGCGAACGCCACCAGCAGGGCCGCTTGCGTTTCAGGCTCAGGCAGTGCACCACTGCTGTGCAGCAGTTGGCGGATCGCCTCCACCATCACGCTGAAGCCCACGCCACTGGCGGCCTGATCCGTGGCGCTGAAGCGCTGCACCAGGCGGTCGTAGCGGCCCCCGCTGGCAATGGCCACCGGGGCGTGGGATCCCTGGCAGACCAGCCGCAGCATCAGCCCGTCGTAGAGCTCGAAATCGGGGTGGAAGCTGGGGTCGAGCTGCAGGCGGATGCCATGGCGATCGGCCTGGGCCTGCACCGAGTGGATGAGTTGTTCAAGCTCACTGAGCAGGGGGGCCTGCCCCAGCAACTGGCGCAAGCTGCCCAGCACGGCGCCCGGTTCCCCCCGCAGATCCAGCAAGGTCAGGAAGTGCTGCTTCAGGCTGGGTTGCAGTTCAAGCTGGTGCAGCCCCACGCGATCCAGCTTGCCCAGCAGACGCCGCATGCTGGGGCGTTGCTGAGGCGGCAGAGGTTCCAGCAGCAGATCGAACAATCCCTGGTGGCCAATCAGCAGGGTGGGGGCGTGTTCAGGCTGTAAGGCCAGGCTGCCGGCGGCATCGAGCAGCAGCCGCAGCAGTTCGCTGTCGCCAGCCAGGCCGGCGGCCCCCATCAGCTCAACGCCGCTCTGCAGGTCTTCAGCCACGCGCTGGCCCTGCTCAGCTTTATGGGCTTGAAACACCGAGCCGCGGTAGTGCAGCCGCAGGGGGCGCGGCATGGCCCCAAGGCGGGTGGCGGCTGCCCTGGCGATGCTGGCCGTCATCTCCGGGCGCAGCCCCAGCGCTTCATCGGCCACCACCTGCAGCACCTGGCACGACTGGATCGCCCCACCCGCTTCCAGGGTGTCGAGGCGTTCGAGGCTCGGAGGCATCACCTCCTCGTAACCCCAGCGGCTGTAGATCGCAGCCAGCTGATCGCAGATTGAACGGTTGGCCCCCACCTCGCGCGGGAGAAGGTCCTGGGCTCCACTGGCGGGCTGGAGGGCCATCAGATTGGCGCGGTTGCGGCCAGATCCTATGGACCGGTGGCTTCGGCGGGAATCTGGGCGTTGTAGAGCTGCGGCGGTAGAGGTTGGCATTGGGCCAATCCAGCCATCAGCGGCTGTTGCATCGCCCTGGGGCAAGCCAGCACTCGCCCGGAGCTGAGCTCGATGGGGGCACCGATGTAATCACTCACCACGCCGCCTGCCGCTTCCACCAGGGCAATGCCGGCAGCCATGTCCCAGGGCTGCAGACCCCGTTCCCAGTACCCATCGAGCCGACCGGCAGCCACGAAGGCCAGATCGAGCGCGGCAGCACCGCCCCGGCGCACCCCATGGGTGATGTGAGAGAAGTGGCAGAACTCGGCGTAATTGTTGTCGATGCGCTCGCGGCGGTCGTAGGCGAACCCGGTGACCAGCAGGGCATCGCTGAGCTGGCTGCAGCTGGACACTTGCAGGGATTCGCCGTTGCAGCTGGCCCCAAGCCCCACGCCGCCGCGGTAGTGCTGCTGCAGCCCAGGGGCCACCACTGCCCCAAGCACGGGTTTGCCTTGATGCAGCAGCCCCACGGAGCAGGCGAACAGGGGAAAGCCGTGGGCGTAATTGGTGGTGCCATCGAGGGGATCCACGCACCACTGCAGCTCGCTGTTGCTGCCCGCTTGCAGTCCGCTCTCTTCGGCTAAGACCCCGATCTGGGGTGTGCGCTGCTGCAACACCGCCAGCACCTGCGCTTCTGCGGCCAGATCGGCTTCAGTCACCAGATCGCCCAGACGGCCTTTGCTGCGGATCTGACGCAGCTGTCCCCAGTGGCTGGCCAGGGCCTCACCGCCGGCTGCTGCGGCCTCGCTGGCCACCTCCAAGAGCTCGTGCCAGGTTTCGGTCATTCCTCCTCCAGGGGGATGGCGCGCCGCACGGTGCCTTTGCCGAAGGCATTGCCGAACTGGAGCATGTACACCTCATCTTCGTCTTGCGTTTCCACGGTGAGCGGGCCGGTGACCCTGGCCACGCAGAGCAGGCCATAGCCCTTGCGCCGCAGCTCATGGGAGAGCCCCAGGGCTTCACGTTGATCCAGCTCCCCCTCCAGCACCCGCACCGCACAGGTGGTGCAGCAGCCATTGCGGCAGCTGAAGGGCAGGGGTTGCCCGCTGGCCTCGAAGCCTTCGAGCACATAGCGCCCCTCTTCGATCTCGGTGCTGAGCACCGTGCCGAGCTGACGGTCATGAACCGTGACTCGATGGCGCGCGTTCATGGGATTTGGCGATGCTGAGCTGCTAGGTTGCCATTCGCACAGCCCGGCTGTGCTGAGGAGAGGTGGCCGAGTGGTCGAAGGCGCAGCACTGGAAATGCTGTATAGGGGCAACTCTATCGAGGGTTCGAATCCCTCCCTCTCCGTGTCTTATTGAACTGCTCTCTTAATGCAGTCAAAAAGTTAGGGGTGGACCATACCAACATTGATTGATGGATCCGATGGCCTCTTCTCGTGCGGTGCTGGGCATGGTCGCCTTGGGCGTTGGCCTGTTGACAGCACCAGGTCTTGATGGGCTTCATGCCCAGGACTCACCTCCGATCCTGATTACAGGCTCGAGCACAGTTGGCCCCATCACAACCTTGGCCATCGAGGGGTTCCGATCCACGGAGCAAGGTCGAAAGGTGCGCTTTGCGCCAGTGGTCGAAAGTGGCACCAGCGCCGGATTCCGTGATTTTTGCAGCGGCAAGACCCCGATCAGTAACGCCTCTCGACCCATCAGCCAGACAGAGCTCAAGCGCTGCACAGCTCAAGGCATCAAGTTTTATGAGCTTCCGATCGCTTTTGATGCCATCACTGTGGTCGTTAACCCTGCAAACAAGTGGGCAAAGACCATCAGTGTTTCTGAGCTGAACCGTCTTTGGTCCCGTCCAGCCCAGGGAACGATCAAGCGCTGGAATCAGGTGAATTTGGATTGGCCAGGAAAGCCGATCGTTTTGCATGGACCGGGCGTTGATTCCGGCACATTCGATACGTTTAACCAGGCCATTAATGGTGGCAAAAGAAATAGCCGTAGTGATTATATTAGCAGTGAAAATGATAATGTTCTAGTTCAAGGTGTTGCCTCTAACGCCAATGCACTTGGTTATTTTGGTTATGCTTACTATGCCGCAAATCAAAGCAGGCTCAGGGCTCTGCCAGTCGAGGGCAAAAATGGGCCTGTCATGCCATCGATTGAGTCTGTTCAAAATGGCAGCTATTCACCGTTGTCGCGGCCGATTTTTGTGTATGTCAACGCCAAAAACTTGAAAGAGAATCCATCGATAAGAGCTTTTTTGTGGTATTATCTCAATAATGCAACTCAATTGGTTCAGAAAGAGGGTTCAATTCCTTTGACTAAGTCGCAGTATCTTGTTGTTAAGAGTAAAATGCTCAAGCAGGTCCAGGGAACTGCCTTTGGTGGCAAAATCCCCGTAGGTTTGACGATTAGTGAACTTCTCAACCGCAATATTGATCAAACTATTAAGCGGCCTGAATTCCATCAATAGCCAAAAGAGAAGAGAGGTCAGTTGGCCTCTCTTCTCTTTTGGTTGCTGATTGCCAAATGATGGATTTGCAGGAATTAACCGAATCGGCCGCTCACATATTCCTGAGTTGCTTCTTGCCTTGGATTGTTAAAGATATTGCTGGTGCCATCAAATTCAACAAGATATCCCACCTTGCCTGAGCCGCCCTCAACGGCCACAGCGTTGTAGAAGGCGGTCATGTCTGAGACCCTCACAG
>JAYKIT010000066.1:0-3538 GCA_035285765.1 Synechococcus sp.
CCGGTTGCTGAGCGCTGCTGCTGGTGAATAAAAAGCTGTTGTGGCAGCTGCCCCGCTCCAGGGCGTACTCCACTTCAAAGCGCAGCCGGCGTGGGCTCAGCCCGCGCAAACAGACCAATCCCTCCTCAAGGGGAAGCTGGAGAACCGAGCGGCCGTCGCTCGCCTTGGTGCTGGTGGCGCTCATCAGTAGTGGTTCCCCACCTTGCGGTGATGCACGGCGGTGATGGCTTGTTGGTCGGCCACGTTGCCCCCCCGAACCACGGCGTAGATCAGCCAGTGGTCGGCGCATTCCATGCGTTGCTGCACCTGGCAGTCGAGGTAGGCCAGTGCTTCACTCAGCACCGGTCCTCCTTTGGCGGCGCCATCAAGGGTGGCCACCCCGGCGAAGCGGTCGGCTCCCGGTGGGAAGCGCTTGAGGAAATGGCGGAGCAGCTGTTGGTGGTTTTCCTCAGCCAGCACATTGAGCACGAAGCAATCACCCACCTGCATCAGCGCTTCGATGGCCCGGTCTTTGGCCACCGCCACCGTGAGCCCCGGTGGTTCAAAGCTGGCCTGGCTCACCCAGCTGGCCACCATGGCGCCGCGGCGCTGCTCGCTGCCTTCCCCCTGTTGGGCGGTCACCACATAGAGGCCGCCGCTCAGGCGGCCGAGGGCTTTATCGAGGTCGCCATCGAGTGATTTCATCGCCTTGATCGCCTTCTCGCGCTGCACCAGCTGGCCCAGGTCGGTGCCGGCTTCCTCGCAGAGCTGGTAGGCGGAGGCATCGGGCACCGCGCGGATGCGCAGCGGTGCAAAAGCGCTGGGATGGCCCAGTTCGCGCAGCTGGCTGGCGACGGCATCGATCGGCTCATCATTGCCGCCGTAGGCGTCGTAGAGGCCAACGGCCTGCTTGGGCTTGAGCGCCGCCAGGAGCGTGCCCCAGTTGGCCTGCAGGTCGTTGTCGCGGTTGGCGGGCGGCGTGGGCAGCACCAGGGCTGTGGCTTCGCTCACCAGGGCCGTGAGTTCCTGGGGGTCGGTGCCGCGCAGGTCCACCAGTTGCACGGGCAGCTCGGTTTTGCTGATGCCGCGGGCGATCGCCTGGCTGAGGCGATCGCAGAAGCCGTACTGGCTCACGTACACCACCGCCACGTAGCGATCGCCTTTGCTGCGCTCGCGACTCCAGTCGCCGTAGTCGCCTACCCAGAGGTTGAGGTGATCGCGCAGCAACGGTCCATGCCCGGTGGCGATCAGCTGCAGGGGCGGCAGTGCCTCCATGCGCTTGAGGGCTTGCAGCACGCTGCGGGCATTGGGGCCCATCAAGCAGTCGTAGTAGTAGCGGAAGTCCGGCGCGATGGCGCTGGGGTCCACATCAAAAACGTCGTCACTGCAGTAGTGCAGTCCGAAGGCATCGCAGGTGTAGAGCACCCCGGTGCCGTGATCAAAGCTGAAGATTGTGTCGGGCCAGTGCAGGTTGGGGGCGCTGAGAAACTCGAAGCGGTGCTCCACACCACTTGTGGCGTTGGTGCCCAGCTCGAGGCTGTCGCCACTTTTCACAGGCCGGCTCTTGAACGGCCGGTGCACCTGGCTTTGCAGGTAGTTGATCGCCACCTTCGAGCCGATCACTTCCAGATCGGGGTTCAGTTCCAGCAGATCACCCACCAGTCCGGAGTGATCCGGTTCGGTATGGGACACGATCAGGTAGTCAATGCTGCTGGGATCGATCAGTTCCTTGAGCTTGGGAATCCAGCTGTCGCGGAATTTGGCGTGGCTGGAGTCGATCAGGGCTGTGCGCTCGCCGCGCACCAGGAAGGCGTTGTAGGTGGTGCCATTGCGCAAACCGAATTCGATGTCGAAACGGCTGCGGTCCCAGTCGAGCGAGCGCAGGGTGGTGGTGTCCGCCGCAATCGGGGCCTGCTGCAGGGTGAGTCTTGCTTGCATGGCCACCTCGGGAATCACTGGACCCTGGGGCAAACCTAAGTCCTGAAAGCCGGCAGCTGCTGTGCTCAGGCTGCTACGAGTTCCGGCGTGGCTGCGTTGGTGCGCAGGCTCAGGCCCTGACCTAGGGGCACCAGGGCTGCCACCGCATCGCGCAGCTGCTCCAGGGTTTCATCACTGCCGGGTTCGCCGCGCCACTGCAGCCGTGTGAGCAGTTCCAGCCCACCTTGATCGCGATCGTTCTGCAGCGTGGCATCGATGCAGAGCACCCCGTGGATGTCGGGATGGTTGGCCTGCAGCGCCATGTGCACGGGGCCGTTGTCGATGATTTCAACGCGGTGACCCTGATGACTCAGGCCCTTGCGCAGGGTGTTGAGCCAGATCGCCAGGCCCGGAGCTGTGGCGGTGCGGACGCGGACCAGTTCCATGGGGGAGCTGCGACTGTCGAGATGAGCCTCAGGCGTCGCAGCCCTCCCTGTCTGTGCGCTGTGCGACCTCAGCCCTCCACGCTCACGCTCACCGCCGTGGTGCTTTCGGCTTTGGGGGCGGTGATGCGCAGCACGCCATCGCGATAGCTGGCTTTGAGGGCCTCGCGCTGGATGCCACGGGGGAAGCGGAAGCTGCGGCTCCAGGTGCCGTAGCGGAACTCGCTCAGCTGGGGTTGGCTGTCGCTGGCCTCAGGGCTGGGGGCCAGGCGCTCGGCGCAGATGCTGAGGCTGCGGTCGGTGGCCTTCACATCGATGGAGTCACGGTCAACGCCGGGCAGTTCCACGGCGATGCTGAAGCCGCTCTCGGTTTCCAGCACCTCGGCGGCGGGCACCCGTTCGGCCTGGGCAAGCTGCTGCTCCAGGCGGTCGAACAGATCGAAGGGGGTGGTGTGACGGGAAAGCATGGTGCTCCTCACAGATGGGTGGTGGGGCCGTCGGGGCGTCCCCTGTGCAGCCACTGTTCTGCGCTTCAAGGCCGGCGCCCAGGCGGGCAACCGATCCGATCGGTGCGGCCCTCCCCACCCATTACGGTTCCCACCACCAGTTGCTGAAACAGGCGGCCTGGCCCCGGTAGCGCTGCTCCGCATCCACCAGATTCCAGAGCTGGGCGCCGCGGAACTGGAAACGCCTGCCGCGGCTGTTCACCCGTTCCCCGCCATAGCCCTCAAGGGCCTGCTGCTGCCGCACCTGCTCGAGCAGGGCGTTGCGCTGGGGGCGCTGCTCAGCCCGGGCACTGAAGCGGGAGGGCAGCCCCACCATCTGCTCCCAGCTGCGGCCAAACAGCTGCAGGGCCGCGCGATTCGCATAGAGAAAGCGGGGGTCGCTGCTGCCGTCATGGCAGAGCACCACCTGGTCGAGCACGAACAGTTCCTGGGCCGCCAGGCGGATGCTGTGCCGGTTGACCAGCGGGCGGGGAAAGCGGTTGGCGTGGTTCTCCAGCAGCAGGGCCGTGAGCCCCAGCAGTGCAGGTGTGAGCCAGGGGGCCTCCGCTGGAGCTGGGCTCATGGATCACTGCCGGCGGCCATCGCCTGCAGCATCGCCATCTGCGCCAGCTGGCTGCCGTGTTGCTGCAAACGTTCGCGGAAGCGCTGGTTGGCCTCTGGGAAGCGCGGTTCGGCCGCCAGGGGGAGTTCTCC
>JAYKIT010000067.1:0-2783 GCA_035285765.1 Synechococcus sp.
TGGCCCCGGCGGAGGCCTTCGTGCTGGTGCGTACCGCGGCGGCCAAGCTGCGCGATGTGGGCGTGGGCGTGGTGCTGCCCCCCAGCCTCAGCGGCGGTCTGGCCAGTCGGCTGGGCCTGGCCATCCAGGCGGAACTACCGGAGCACGGGCGCGGCTTCAGCCTCGGGGAAGACCTCAACTGGTCGTGGGAGTTGATGATCGGCGGCGTCACCTTGACGCTCAAGGATCTCGAGCGGCTGGCGGGCAAACGCAGCCCATTGGTGCAGCACAAGGGGGCCTGGATTGAGCTGCGTCCGGGAGATCTCAAGAACGCTGAGAAGTTCTGCGCCGCCGACCCGCCCCTGAGCCTGGATGATGCCCTGCGGCTCACCGCCACCGAGGGCGACACGCTGATGCGTCTGCCGGTGCATCGCTTTGATGCCGGCCCGCGGCTGCAGGCCGTGTTGGAGCAATACCACCAGCAGAAGGCGCCCGATCCCCTGCCGGCACCGGAGGGCTTCGAAGGGCAGCTGCGGCCGTATCAGGAGCGGGGCCTGGGCTGGCTGGCCTTCCTGCATCGCTTTGATCAGGGGGCTTGCCTGGCCGATGACATGGGCCTGGGCAAAACCATCCAGCTGCTGGCCTTCCTGCAGCACCTCAAACACGAGCAGGAGCTGAAGCGACCGGTGCTGCTGGTGGCGCCCACCTCCGTGCTCACCAACTGGGCTCGCGAGGCACGCCAGTTCACGCCGGAGCTCACGGTGATCGAGCACTACGGACCCAAGCGCCCCGCCACGGCCGCCGCCCTCAAAAAAGCGCTCAAGGGGGTGGATCTGGTGCTCACCAGCTACGGCCTGCTGCAACGCGACAACGAACTGCTGGGGGGCTTCGACTGGCTCGGCCTGGTGATCGATGAAGCCCAGGCGATCAAAAATGCCGGATCCAAACAGAGCCAGGCCGCCCGCGCCCTGGCACGGCCGCTGCGCCAGAGCCGCTTCCGCATCGCCCTCACCGGCACACCGGTGGAGAACCGCGTCAGCGAGCTCTGGGCCCTGATGGATTTCCTCAATCCACGGGTGCTCGGCGAAGAGGATTTCTTCCGCCAGCGCTACCGCCTCCCCATCGAGCGCTATGGCGACACCGCCTCGCTCAAAGACCTCAAATCCCGGGTGGGGCCCTTCATCCTGCGCCGGCTCAAAACCGACAAAAGCATCATCAGCGACCTGCCCGAGAAGCTGGAGCTGCCGGAATGGGTGGGGCTTAGCAGCGAGCAGGCCAAGCTCTACCGCAAGACCGTGGACGCCACCCTCGAGGCGATTCAGCGGGCGCCGCTGGGACAGCGCCATGGCCAGGTGTTGGGGCTGCTCACCAAGCTCAAACAGATCTGCAATCACCCGGCCCTGCTGCTGGGGGAGGAGGAGGTGGGGGCCGATTTCGCCTCCCGCTCGGCCAAGCTGCAGCGCCTCGAAGAGATTCTCGAGGAGGTGGTGGAGGCGGGCGATCGCGCCCTGCTGTTCACCCAGTTCGCCGGCTGGGGACACCTGCTGCAGCAGCACCTGCAACAGCGCTGGCGCCAGGAGGTGCCCTTCCTGCATGGCGGCACCAGCAAGGGGGAACGTCAGGCGATGGTGGATCGCTTCCAGCAGGACCCCCGCGGCCCGCAGCTGTTCCTGCTCTCCCTCAAGGCCGGCGGTGTGGGCCTCAACCTCACCCGCGCCAGCCATGTGTTCCACATCGATCGCTGGTGGAATCCCGCGGTGGAAAACCAGGCCACCGACCGCGCCTACCGGATCGGCCAAACCCAGCGGGTGCTGGTGCACAAGTTCATCACCTCCGGCTCACTGGAGGAAAAAATCGATCGCATGATCCGCGAGAAGGCCTCGCTGGCGGCCGACATCATCGGCAGCGGTGAGGAGTGGCTCGGCGGCCTGGAACTCACGCAGCTGCGCAGCCTCGTGGCCCTGGAGGACAGCCCATGACCGCAAGCAACCCAAGCACCACCCTCGGTAAGGAGGGGCTGGGCCAGCAGCCCTGGTGGGTGGCCGAATGGATGGAGCTGATCAACTCCTACCGCTACAAGAAACGCCTGGAGCGGGCCTGGATCTACGCCCGTGAGGGCAATGTGCTCTCCATCCGCTTCGAGGGGCGCCGGGTGCAGGCCCGCGTGCAGGGCACCGAAGCCGAGCCCTACAAGGTGAAGCTCTGGCTCGATGTGCTCAACGACGAAGACTGGGATTTCGTGCTCGAGGCCCTCAGCCAGAAAGCCCGCTGGACCTGCCAACTGCTGGCCGGGGTGATGCCCGATGACATCGAGCGGGCCTTTGCCGCCAGCGGCAAGCGGCTGTTCCCCTTCAAGTTGCAGGAGGTGCGCAGTGAGTGCAGCTGCCCCGACAAAGCCAACCCCTGCAAGCACATCAGCGCGGTGTATTACCTGATGGGAGACCGCTTCAGTGAAGACCCGTTCGTGCTCTTCCAGTTGCGGGGACGCAGCCGCAAGCAACTGCTGAAGGAGCTGGCCGAGCGGCGACGCCAACAGCACGGCGGTGAACGCAGCCTGAGCAGCAGCCCCGTGCCCGCACCAGAGGCCGCAGCCTGGTGGAGCTACAACGCGGCCCTGGATCCCGATCTGGTGGTGATCACTCCAGCCATGGAGGGCAGCAGCGGCCTCGATGAAGCCGGAGAACTCCCCCTGGCGGCCGAACCGCGCTTCCCAGAGGCCAACCAGCGCTTCCGCGAACGTTTGCAGCAACACGGCAGCCAGCTGGCGCAGATGGCGATGCTGCAGGCGATGGCCGCCGGCAGTG
>JAYKIT010000068.1:0-7711 GCA_035285765.1 Synechococcus sp.
GCCAGCAGCAACGCCAGCTTCAAGGTGGGGTGGCCGGTCACGGCCGCCAGGGGGAACACCGCAGGAACCGTTGCTGCGGCGGTGGGAACGGCAGTCATGGGGCTCAGCATCGCAGCCAAGCGGCCGCTTGCGGCGTGCTGGCTGGGCAGCTTGTCACGATGGGCGTTTGCCCTGGGGCGTTGGCGCCGCTGCTGCTTGATCCGCCTGCTCTGGCCGTGGCTCTGGGGGCCAATCTGTCCAGTGCGGCTGGCAGCCCGCGCCAGACCCTGCTGGCGGTGCGGCCCCTGCTGGCGCAGGTGTTGCAAGAGTGGGCGGGTGATTCGTTGGCGCTGCAGTGGTCGCCCTTGATCAGCACCGCGGCGGTGGGGGGGCCGGCCGATCAGCCCTCCTACCTCAATGCAGTGGTGCTGCTGCGGGGCCTGGCGGAGGTTCCCAGCCCGGCCCGGGCGCTGCAGTTGCTGGCTCAGTTGCAGGCCCTGGAGCAGCGCTTTGGCCGCAACCGCAGCCTGGAGCAGCGCTGGGGCCCGCGCACGCTCGATCTGGATCTGCTGTTCTGGGGGGAGCTGCGCCTGGAGCATCCCCAGTTGCAGCTGCCCCACCCGCGCTTGCACCTGCGGGCGTTTGTGCTGCAACCGCTGCTCTCAGCGATGGAGGGATCCCATGGCTGGAGCCAGGAGCCAGCCTGACCCGCCATGCTGGGCGCCATTGCTGCCTCGCGCGCCATGGCGCCCCTGCCGCCCCCCGAGCCATCTCAGTTGTTGGAAACGCTCGAGAGCCTCGATGCCCGCAAGCTGCGCTTTGAGCGCAATCGCATTCGCCTGCCCATGGGGGTGGAGGGCACCTTCGGGATCATTCGCCACCCCGGTGCCGCGCTGGCGGTGCCGATCACCGCTGACGGCCAGGTGGTGCTGCTGCGCCAGTACCGCTTTGCTGTGCAGGCGCGGCTGCTGGAGTTTCCCGCCGGCACCCTGGAGCAGGGGGAAGACCCACTGGAATCGATGCAGCGGGAGCTCGGTGAAGAGGCGGGCTACAGCGCGGCCCGCTGGGATGCGCTTGGTCCGATGCTGCCCTGCCCGGGCTACTCCGATGAGGTGATCCACTGCTTTCTGGCCCGGGAACTCACCCCCCTGGAGAACCCCCCTGCCGGGGATGACGACGAAGACCTGGAGGTGGTGCAGATGAGCCCTGAAGAGCTCGATGCCCAGCTGGCCTCAGGGGAGGAGTGGCTCGATGGCAAGAGCGTGACGGCCTGGTTCCGGGCCAAACAGCTGCTGGGGCTCTGATGGCGGCTGCTCCCACCCTGTTCTGGCACCGCCGCGATTTGCGCCTGGCGGATAACACCGGTCTGCAGGCGGCTGTGGCGCTGGGCCCGGCGGTGATTGGTGTGTATGTGCTGGATCCAGCCGTGATCACACCGCCGCCGGAGCTGCCGCCGATGGCACCGGCACGGTTGTGGTTTTTGCTGGACAGCCTGATTGAGCTGCAGCAGCGCTGGCGTGAGGCCGGCAGTCGTTTGCTCGTGCTCAGCGGTGATCCCGTGGCGCTGCTGCCCCGCCTGGCGGCCCTGCTGAATGCGCCGGCGGTGGTCTGGAGCCGTGATGTGGAGCCCTATGCCCGCGAGCGTGATCGCCAGGTGGCCCGGGCCCTGCAGGCCGAAGGCCGCAAGGTGTTGGTGGATTGGGACCAGCTGCTGGTGGCCCCAGAGCAGCTCAAAACCGGTGCAGGCGATCCCTACCGGGTGTACGGGCCATTTCTGCGCAACTGGCGCGGCCAGGTGGAGCGCAGTGAGCCCCGCACGGTGGCGGCCCCCAGCGGCTTGCTCGATCTCGATGCCAACACGCTGGCAACGCTCAGCGGTGGTGAGGGTGATTTGGGCCAGCTCTGTGCTGCTGGCCAGCGGCAGCTGGAACGCTTGCGGGCAGAGCATGGTTTCACAGGCGCTGATCTGTGCCCCTGCCGCCCGGGGGAGGCGGCTGGGGCCAAGCAACTGGCGGCCTTTGTGGAGGGGCCACTGCTGGCCTATGAGCCCGATCGCAACTTCCCCGGCGTGGTGGGCACGTCGTATCTGAGTGCAGCGCTGAGTGTGGGCACCGTGAGCCCTCGCCAGGCCTGGTGCTCCGCCCAGCAGCTCAAGCCCTTGGCCCGCAGCGATGAGCAACGCCAGGCGATCACGGTGTGGGAGCAGGAGCTCGGCTGGCGCGAGTTCTATCAGCAGGCGCTGTTCCACTTCCCTGAACTCGCTGATGGTCCCTACCGGCCCCAGTGGCGCCAGTTTCCCTGGGACAACAACCAGGAGTGGTTTGCGTTCTGGAAAGAGGGCCAGACCGGCATGCCAATCATTGATGCGGCGATGCGACAGCTCAATGCCACCGGCTGGATGCACAACCGGTGCCGCATGATCGTGGCCTCATTCCTGGTGAAGGATCTGATCTGCGACTGGCGCTGGGGCGAGCGCGCCTTCATGGAGCTGGAGGTGGATGGTGATCTGGCGGCCAACAATGGCGGCTGGCAGTGGAGCGCCAGCAGTGGCATGGATCCCAAGCCCCTGCGCATTTTCAATCCCGCCACCCAGGCCTCCAAGTTCGATGCCGAGGGCGATTACATCCGCCAGTGGCTGCCGGAGCTGCGCCATGTGAACACCAAGGATCTGATCAGTGGCGAGATCGGTGCCCTCGAGCGGCGCGGTTATCCCGAGCCGTTGGTGAATCACAAGCTTCAGCAGGCTCGTTTCAAGGCGCTCTATGCCGCTCTGCCAAAGCCGGGGGCCTGATTCAGGCCTCCGGCAGGTTGCAGCAATTGAAGCCGTCTTGGCAGATCTTGCCGTTGCTCATGGCCCAGTTCACCAGGGCCACGCGGTTGCGGGCACCGGTTTTGGTGAAGATGTTGCTCACGTGGTTGTCCACCGTGCGCTTGCTGATCGAGAGCTTCAGGGCGATCTCCTGGTTGGTGAGCTCGGCGGCCACCAATTCGATGATTTCCAGCTCGCGCTCGGAGAGGTGTGCGGCCGTGGTCTGCCTTCCGCTGTCCCGAGGGCTCGGAAGGACCATCGCAACCCCTGTGTGTGCTTGAGCACATCTTAGGCAACCTGGGAGGATGGCCCGAACTCCATTGGGCATGAGTCGTTCGCTCGAACAGGCGCTGGCTGCAGGCCAGCCGGTGGTCACCGTGGAGATCACCCCGCCGCTGGGGGCTGATCCTTGCCGGGCCCTGGAGGCGGCTGAGAGTTTGCGCGGCCGCGTGCAGGCTTTCAATGTCACCGATGGCAGCCGCGCCGTGATGCGCATGAGCAGCCTGGCCCTCTGCCGGCTGCTGCTGGAGCGGGGGTTGGAGCCGGTGCTGCAGCTGGGCTGCCGCGATCGCAATCGCATCGCCCTGCAGGCCGATCTGCTGGGGGCCCATGCCCTTGGGATTCGCAATGTGCTTTGCCTCACCGGTGACCCGGTGCGGGCCGGCAATCAGCCGGCTGCTCGCGGTGTGTTCGATCTTGAATCGGTGCGGCTGTTGCAGCAGGTGCAGCAGCTCAATGGCGGCATCGACCCCCTCGGTCAGCCCCTCAGTGATGGCGCTTCAGCGTTGTTCGCTGGTGCTGCCGCCGATCCTCAGAGCGGTAGCTGGAGCGGCCTGAACAGCCGCACCCGCCGCAAGGTGGAGGCTGGGGCTCGTTTTCTGCAAACCCAGATGGTGATGGATGCAGAAGCGCTCAAGCGCTTCTGCGCTGAGATCGCCGAACCCCTGGGGGTGCCGGTGCTCGCTGGGGTGTTCCTGCTCAAGTCTGCCAAGAATGCCGCTTTCATCAATCGGGTGGTGCCTGGCGCCCAGATCCCCCAGCAGTTGATCGATCGCCTGGCCGCGGCGGCAGACCCCCGCGAGGAGGGGATTCGCATTGCCGCAGAGCAGCTTCAGGCCTACAGCACCATTGCTTCAGGGGTGCACCTGATGGCGGTGAAGGCGGAGCAGAGCCTGGTGCGGGTGCTGGATCTAGCTGGCCTCCCCCAGGGTGTTGCCCAGGTCTGAGCCCAACAGTTCGGCCAGAGCCTTCTGCTCCGGTGAAGGTTCCACCAGATCCAGGCGGCGGGCATCGGTGATCAGCCAATCAAGCGCGGCTTCCTGCACATCGATGTGGTCGCCGGATTTGTCCACGCAATAGCGGCCAAACACCAGTTTCTCAGTGAGCTTCACGCCCGCGCCGATGCGCGAATAGTCAAAGATGATCGAATTGTCGATCGTGGCGCCGGCGCAGATGTGGCAGCTGGGGCCGATCATGGCGGGGCCGATGATCGTCACGCCGTCTTCGATCTTGGTCATCCCGCCCACATACACCGGGCCTTCCACCTTGATTTTGTCCCAGTTGGCGGCCACGTTGAGGCCGGTGTAGATGCCCGGACGCACCTGCTTGCCGGGGATCCTCACCTGGCGCACCTCCCCCTGCAGCACCGAGCGGATCGCGTGCCAGTAATCGGGCACCTTGCCGATGTCCACCCACTCGAAGTCCATCGGCAGGGCATAGAAGGGCAGCCCCTCGGCCACCAGCTTGGGGAACAGCTCGGAGCCGATGTCGAAGGGAACCCCATCGGGGATGTGCTCGAAGATCTCGGGCTCGAACAGGTAGATGCCGGTGTTGATCTCATCGCTGAGGGCCTCCTCCACCGCGGGTTTCTCCTGGAAGGCCTGCACCCGCCCGTCGCCATCGGTGACCACCACCCCGTAACTGCTGACCCGCTCCTTGGGCACCCGCTTGGTGATGAGCGTGGCCAGAGCTCCGCTCTGGCGGTGACGCCGCACCGCTTCGCTGAGGTTGAGGTCGATCAGGGCATCGCCGCAGAGCACCACGAAAGTGTCGTCAAAGAAGTGCTGGAAGTTCTGGATCTTCTTGAGCCCTCCGGCTGAACCGAGGGCATCACCGATCAGCTCGCCATCCTCGATGCGCCCTTCAAAGCTGTAGGCGATCTCCACGCCGAAGCGCTGGCCATCGCGGAAGTAGTTCTCGATTTCTTCAGCCAGGTGCGACACGTTCACCATCACTTCGGTGAAGCCGTGCTGACGCAGTAGCTCCAGCAGAAACTCCATCACGGGTTTCTGCAGGATGGGGATCATCGGCTTGGGAATCGTGTGCGTGATCGGACGCACACGAGTGCCTTTGCCAGCCGCCAGGATCATGGCCTTCATGGCGGTTTCCCCTCAGTGGCCGCAGCGTATCAACTGTTGGCTAGGCCGCCTGTTGTGCGGCGTCCGGCGGGGCAGCTGACCCAGCTGGGTTGAGCGCCAGCACCCCCTGGTGCAGCCCCTCCTCCCCGGCCGCTAGATAGCGCAGCTGCAGCGGGCCAAACAGCTCCCCCTCCTGCTGCTTGAGATCCACCCGGCCCTGGCTGCAGAGAAACAACAGCGCCCAGAACACCCCCACCCGGTCCTGGTCGAGATCCTTTGGTGCTGCCGCAGCCCAGGCCACCACCAGCTGCTCAAAGTTCAGCCACTCGAGGGCCTCATCCCAGCGGCTGAGAAACACACTCAAGGCGGCGGTGGTTTCCGGCAGTTTTTCCCGGTGGGCCAGGGCGGCCACCTGGGCGATCGCTTCGCGGTCGCTGTAGCGCCGCCGGCGCACGCGGCCGGGCCGGCTGCCCTGCTCATCAAGCCGTTCGCCGATGTCTTCGAGCTGGCGGATCAATTCCCCCAGGGTTACCGGCCGTTGCAAGGGCGGTGGTGCCACCGTGCGGCGCCGCAGCAGTTGCTCCGGCCGCGAGGGCAGGGCCCTCAGGGCCGGCCAGTCGCCCAGTTCGGCTTCAAGCTCCTGCAGCAGCTCCAGTTCGTCGTCGCCGTTGGTGTCGTTGCTGGCCTGGAAGGTTTGGCTTTCCAGGTGCTCGGCTTTGAGCGACACCAGCACCGAAGCGGCCAGGAAGGCTTCACTGCTTTCGGCCAGATCCTGCTCGTAGCTGCCGCCGATGCTGGGCACGAGTCGGGGGAAGCGCATGTTTTGGCGCAGCTGATCGAGAAAGCCGTCAACCACGGCAATCACGTCCACATCCCAGGGGTCGATGTCACCCCGTTCAGCCGCGTCTTGTAAGAGGCGGATGGCCACCCGGGCACCGCTGTCCCCCACCTGGGTCACAGGGGTCTCGGATCAAGTGCCCCGACCGTACCGGGCTCAGCCGGCCTCGGCCACCCCTGAGGAGCTTTCCCCCGCTGCCGGCAGCAGGCTCAGCTGGGCATCCATGGCGGCGCGGTAGCGCTCCACATCCTGCTGCAATTCCTCGATCTTCACCTGCTGGGCCTGGGTTTGCTCGCCAGCGGAGATCTGGCGGGTGACGCCGGTCCACACGGCGAACACCCAGGCCGCGGTGGCCCCCAGGCCGCCCACCAGCAGCAGCAGCACCGCCAGCGGCAGGGTGGCCGACATGCCCGGCAGCAGGCGCACCGTGGTGGCTGCGGTGTTCTCCAGGGTGAACATCACCATGGCCAGGCCGAAAACGAAGATCAGCACGAAATTGATCTGGGGCATGGTCTGGTGGGGCTGAATGGGCAGATGGGCCGAGGCTATCCGCCTAAACGGCGCTCAGCTCAGCTTCGGCGCAGATCGCAATGGCAGGGGCGGGGCCGTCATCGCCTTCATCGAGGATTCATCGCGCGCCACCACCTGCTCGATCGTGGCGCGGTAGCTGTCGGTCACCAGGCGCGGGTAGAGGCCGATGCCGATGATCGGCACCAGCAGGCAGGAAATGATGTAAATCTCCCGCGGCTCGGCATCCACCAGTTCGGTGTCGGCCAGCTGGGGATTCTCTTTGCCAAAGAAGATCTCCCGCAGCATCGAAAGCAGATAGATCGGCGTGAGCACCACACCCACGGCGGCCAGGCCATCGATCACGATCCGGAAGGCCAGGCTGTAGGCGTCGTCGGTGGCGAAGCCCACAAACACCATCAGCTCTGAAACGAAGCCGCTCATCCCAGGCAGTGCCAGGGAGGCCAGTGAGCAGGTGGTCCAGAGCGCGAACATCTTGCGCATTTTCTGGCCCACACCACCCATCTCATCGAGTTGCAGGGTGTGGGTGCGGTCGTAGGTGGCGCCCACCAGGAAGAACAAGCTGGCGCCGATCAGGCCGTGGCTGATCATCTGCAGCATGGCGCCACTGGCGGCCAGGGGCGAGAAGCTGCCGATGCCGATCAGCACAAAGCCCATGTGGCTGATCGAGCTGTAGGCGATCTTGCGTTTGAGGTTGCGCTGGGCGAAGGAGGTGAGCGCCGCGTAGATGATGTTCACCACCCCCAATACCACCAGCAAGGGAGCGAACTGGGCATGGGCGTCGGGCAGGATCTGGCAGTTGAAGCGCAGCAGGGCGTAGCCGCCCATCTTCAGCAGGATGCCGGCCAAGAGCATGTGCACCGGGGCTGTGGCTTCCCCGTGGGCATCGGGAAGCCAGGTGTGCAGGGGCACGATCGGCAGTTTCACCCCAAAGGCGATCAACAGACCCGCGTAGGCCAGAAGCTGGAACTTCACCGGGAAGCCCTTGGCCATCAGGTCGGTGTAGTCGAAGCTCACGTGGCCGCCGTAAAAGGCCATGGCCAGGCCCGCCAGCAGGATGAACAGCGAGCTGCCCGCCGTGTAGAGGATGAACTTGGTGGCGGCGTATTGGCGTTTTTTGCCGCCCCAGATGGCCAGCAGCAGGTACACCGGCAGCAGCTCCAGCTCCCAGGCCAGGAAAAACAGCAGCATGTCCTGCAC
>JAYKIT010000069.1:0-16890 GCA_035285765.1 Synechococcus sp.
TTTCGATCTTGAACGCCAAGCGATGGCCCTCACCCAGATCCACCACACCGGCGTTCTCACCGGGGCCCACCAGGATGCGAGGCCCCTCGGTGGGGAACTGGCCCAGGAGTGGCCTGGAGTTGCGATAACAGCAATGCTCTGACCACATCACCCCGAACATGCCCAGTTCCGCCTTGTTCGGATGGCGACCAAGCCGGCGCACGATCTCGTTGTAATCCTCCTGGGTGAGACCTTCCTGCTTCACCTGAGCGGCAATGGCAGGGGGGGCCTGATCAAAGGCGGAGCGACCGGGGGCGGGGGTGGAAACCAAGACGCAGAGCCACAACGGATGCTCCCAGTGTGAATGAGCTCAGATCCAGGGATCCTCATCAGGGGCGTCATCCCAGTCAGAGCGGCGACTCTGCTGCCGCGGCGCTCGCGTCTGGGGCGATCGGGGCGGCTCCTCCTCCTCACGCCAGCGTTCGATCAGATCTTCACCGCCATCCCAGAGCCGTTGGCCCCAGGAGCGCAGGCGATCCTCAAACCCATCAAACGAATCCGGCACCTGATCGCGCAGCTGGCGACTGCGGCGCACCATCTGCTGACGGATGCTGGCGCGATCCAATGGCAGATCATCCAGTTCCTCCAAGGCGGCATGCACCCGTCCCGGTTGCTGATCCAGCAAGCGATCGGGTTCCAGTCGCCAGCGACTGCTACCCGGCAGGCGGGGATCACTGCGGGCCACCAGATAGTGCTCGATCCGGCCCGTGCGCGTGTCGACCACACCATCCACCAAACGCCCCAAGACGCGATCGCCCTGGCCATGCAGGCTGGTGTCGAACAGGGTGGGCAGCAACTCCAGGGTGCTCTGTTCGGTGTCGCAGGGATCTCCCTCCACCACCGCTTCACCGTCGTTGAGCTCCAGCAACTGATCCAAGCGCCAGATCGAGCGCTGGGGGCCAAATGCCGCCGGACGCGCACTCCAACCGAGCACGCGGTGGCAGGGGGGATGCATCCACACCTGATGGCCCACGCCCAGGTCCTGCCCCAGCGGGTCGCGTAGACGAGCCCGCAGCAGCTCGCTGATCAGGATCTGACGGGACAACGCCATCGATTGGAGCGGCTCAGCTGCGGATCTGCACGGGCATCACCAGATAGGTGAAACCAGAGGCATCCGCTTCAGCGGCGGTGAGCACTGCGGGGCTGGTGGGGGTGTTGAGATGCAGGCGCACCTCTGCATCAGGGATGGCCTTGAGCCCATCGAGCAGGTAGCGCACGTTGAAGGCCATGGCGATTTCCTCCCCATCGATGCGGGCCGGCAAGGCTTCGGAACCACTGCCCACATCCAGGGCATCGGCACTGAGCTGAAGCTGACCACTGCCGGGTTCAGCGCTGAGCTTCACCACGTTGTTGTGCTGATCAGCCAGCACAGCGATGCGTTCGAGTGCCGCCATGAACGGTTTGCGCTCCACGCTGATCGAACGGGCAAAACTCTCGGGAATCAGCTGGCCGTAACTGGGGTAGGTGCCTTCCAGCGTGCGGCTGGTGAGCACTTGATCCGCCCAGAGGAACACCACCTGGCCGCGATCGCAGAACAGGCTGATGGCCTCTTCAGATGGCCGAGCCGACAGCAAGCGCTCCAGTTCCCGCAGGGAGCGAGCGGGCACGGTCACGGCAAAGGCTTCCCCCTCCTCCTGACCACCGGTGGTATTGCGCCGCACGGCCAGGCGGTGACCATCGGTGGCGGCAAATTCCAGCCCCCCCTCCTGCACCTTCAAATGAATGCCGGTGAGAATCTGTTTCGACTCATCGCTGCTGCTGGCAAACAGGGTGCTGCGGAGGCCATCGGCCAAGGCTTCTCCGCTCAACAGCAAAGGCTGACCGTTCTGGGCCAGGGGCAGATCAGGAAAATCCTCAGCTGATAAGCCCCGCATCTGATAGCTGCCGGTGAGAGCGGATAACTCGGTTTGCTCTTCACCTTCAGGGCAGGCCAAGGTGATCGGACCATCAGCCGGCAGGCGGCTGACGATATCGGTGAGCAACTTGGCCGGCAGGGTGATGGCACCGCTGGCCTCCACCACGGCCGGAAAGCTGGTCTGAATACCAAGGCTGAGATCAAAGCCAGTGAGGCTGAGTCGACCTGCGGCGGCATCGGCGGTGACCAGCACGTTGGCCAGCACGGGATGGGTGGGGCGCCCAGCAATGGCTCGGCTCACCAACTGCAGGCTGCCGTTCAGTTCCGCTTGGCTGCAGACCAGTTTCATTCCCGTGCGGATTTCAGGCGCTACCAAGCTTCCACACCGCCCGGCAATGCGCAACGCGTTTCCCCATCTCCTTCTGATGTTCTTTTAGACCTCCTATGAAAAGAACGATCAAAACAGCCGTCGTAGGGGTTGTGGAGATCGTGGAAAACCCTGTGAATCCTTTGCCTTGCAAGGGTTTTTGCCTGATCAGCCCTGTGGGATGCGCTCTCCCCAGTTGTGGGGAAAACAACCTTTTCCACTTTCCCCACACCCTGGGGAAAGAGCGGCTCAAAAGAGGTGCACTGGTTTCCCCATCTTGTGCACAGGCTGGGGGATCTGTTTCCGCAGACAGTTTTTCAATTGGTTTGCGAATTCGGGCACAAAAAAACCGGGCTGGTGCCCGGTGGGACGCCTTGCTGGCGTTGGCTTCAGAAGCCCATCACGCGGGCCACTGTTTGTAGATCAGGGTTGAGATCGCCGTAGAAGGCACCGCCGCTGTGATCAATCGCGGTGTTGGGATCCTTGAGGCCATTGCCGGTGAGCACACACACCACTCGGGCGCCGGCGGGCACCTCTTCAGCGCGTTTCAGCAGGCCGGCCACCGATGCGGCGCTGGCGGGTTCACAGAACACCCCCTCCTCGCGTCCGAGGAAGCGGTAGGCCTCCAGGATCTCCTCATCGCTCACAGCGGCAAAGCCGCCACCGCTTTCCTCGCGCACCTTCAGGGCTTTCTCGCGATTGGCGGGATTGCCGATGCGGATCGCTGTGGCAATCGTGTCGGGATGCTCCACGGTGGCGCCGTTCACCAGAGGGGCGGAGCCGGCGGCCTGGAAGCCCATCATGCGGGGCAGGCTGCGGCAATGGCCTGCCTGGTGGTACTCCTTGAAGCCCATCCAGTAGGCGCTGATGTTGCCGGCATTGCCCATGGGAATGCAGAGCCAGTCGGGAGCGTCCCCTAGTTCATCCACCACCTCGAAGGCCGCGGTTTTCTGGCCTTGCAGCCGGTAGGGGTTGAGGGAGTTCACCAGGGTGATGGGGTACTGATCCGCCATCTCGCGCACGATGTCGAGGGCGCGGTCGAAATTGCCGCGTACCGCCAGCACTTCGGCCCCATAGAGCAGGGCCTGAGCCAACTTGCCCTGGGCCACGTAGCCATCGGGAATCAGCACGAAGGCCCGCATGCCGCCCCGGCGGGCATAGGCCGCGGCCGCTGCTGAGGTGTTGCCGGTGCTGGCGCAGATCACCGCCTCGGCACCGGCTTCTTTGGCCTTGCTCACGGCCATGGTCATGCCGCGATCTTTGAAGCTGCCGGTGGGGTTGTGGCCATCCACCTTGAGGTGCACCTGCACGCCACGGCCGATGCGCTGCGACAGGGCTGGTGCCGGCACCAGTGGTGTGGCGCCCTCACAGAGGCTCACCACGGGGGTGCGGTCGCTCACCGGCAACCAGCGCCCGTAGGCATCAATCAGCCCCTTCCAGTTCTGTGTGGTCGGCCGCTTGAGCAGGCCGCGGACGGAACGAAGCAGGGGCACAGAGCTGGCCTGAGGCGAAAGTCAATTTACTTTCTCAACCTTTCAGCCCTGATCAGCGCAGGCCGTCGAGGGGGGCATCCGAGAAGAACTTGACCAGATCACTGATGGAGGCGGCCTTGTTCATGATCACCATCAGCTGCGGGATATCCACCGCCATCTCCTCGGCCGGATAGGCCTTGAGGAAGCTCACGGGTGTGAGGGTGCCGTTGTTGTCGGCCACCCCCAGCACCAGGGCGGAGCGCAGGGCATTCACGCCGGCCTGAGGGGCGCGCAACGGGTGCACGATGGCGCTGGCTCGCTCCAGGATCGCTTCGCCGATGCGGGTGTTCAGTAGCCGGCTGGTGAGGGTGACCGGCAGGGGCACTTGGGTTTTGAGCAGGCTTTGCACCCCTGCTGGCTTCTGGTTGGTGAAACGCAGCAGATCAGCCAGCAGCCCTTCGGGAACACCGGTTTCCACGAAGGATTCGATCGATTTCAGTTTCAGGGTGCGGCGAAAGGCCCCACTCACAAAAACAACGTTCTCCGTGGCCAGCACGGGAGGCAGATCAAACATGGATCCCGAGCTTGGGTAAGCGCAGCATGCTGGATTGGCAGCGCAAAGGTCAGGCGGCCTGTTCCAGTTGGCTCGGCTGCCGGATCTGCGGTTCCACCAGTACATCGCGCACCAAGCGCACCACGCTGCGTTCGGCCAGGCCACGGGCCAGGTCGATCCCCATCGTGCGCAGATCGGGCTCCGCCAGCAGCCGTGGCAACCGGCTGGTGATCAGCTGCGGTTCAAAGCCCGGCAGTTGCTGCAGGATGCGCAGCAACTCCCGGATGGGTTCGAGATCAAGCAGGGCTGTGGTGCCCCGTTGTTGCGGTGGTCCTTTGAGCCCAGGGGGCCGCAGCCGCGGTGGCAGGCGTCGCCCCAAACCCTGCAGCAGGCGCCAGCCGGCTGCATCGAGCTGGTCGATGGTGGCGTTCACCAGTTGCTGCCGCAGCAGGCCCCCCTTGGGTGAGAAGAGGAAATCGAGGGTTTGATCCAGCAATCCTTCGAGATCGAATTGCTGTTGCCGGGCGGCATTGAGCACCAGGTTTTCGAGCCGGCTCCAGCGGAATTCCTCGCCATCGAAGAGCATTTCCCGCAGCGATTGGCGCAGATCCGGATCGGCATCTTCCAGCAGCCGCCGGGCGAAATAGGGATAGGCCGCTCCGAGGATTTTGAAGTTCCGATCCACGCTCAGGGCGATCCCCTCCAGGGTGACCAGAGAGCGGATGATCAGGGCGTAATACGGCGGAACCCGGAACGGGAAGCGATACATCACCCCGGAGAGGTCGTCGGTGACGACCTTGAAATCCATGCGGCTGACCCCGGCCTCGAGGGCTTTGCCAAACACCTCCTCGAAGGCCGGCACGATGGGCCGCAGATCCACCTCTTCATCGAGGAAGCCGAGGCTGACGAAGTCTTTGGAGAGCGAATCAAAATTGCGGTTCACCAGGTGCACCACCGCCTGGATCAGGCCGGTGCGCGAGGCTCGGGTCACCTCGCTCATCATGCCGAAATCCAAATAGGCCAGGCGTCCATCGGCCAGGGCCAGCAGGTTGCCCGGGTGGGGATCGGCGTGAAAGAAGCCGTGTTCAAGCAGTTGCTGCAGGCTGCAATTCACGCCCACATCCACCAGCTCATCGGGGTCGATGCCCATGGCCCGCACCTCTTCGAGCCGGGTGAGCTTCACCCCCTCAATCCACTCCATCGTGAGCACCCTCCGGCTGGTGAGCTCCCGGTGGATTTCCGGAACGGCGATGCGGGGATTGTGGGCGTGCAGTTCAGCGAAGCGCTCGGCGTTGGCGGCTTCGTTGAAGTAATCCATCTCCTCGAAGACCCGGCGGCCCAGCTCATCGATCAGGGCCACCAGATCGCTGCGGATCAGGCCGATGTTGGCCTTGAGCCAGGCCGCGATATTGCGCACGATGTAGAGATCGAGCGTGATCTGCTCGCGCAGACCAGGTCGCTGCACCTTCACCGCCACGGCGCGGCCATCGTTGAGGGTGCCGCGATACACCTGGCCCAGGGAGGCTGCTGAGATCGGTTCGGGGTCCAGATGGCCGTAGAGCTCCTCCACCGGCGCCCCCAGGTCTTCGCAGATGCAGGCGCGGGCCTGATCGCTGGGGAAGGCGGGCAATTGGTCCTGCAACCGCGACAGCTCTTCAAGCAGCACCGGCGGCACGATGTCTGGCCGGGTGGAGAGGGCTTGGCCGGCCTTGATGAAGGCGGGGCCCAGATCCGCCAGCAGATTGGCGGCCTCCCGTGCCCGCTTGCGGGCTACATCGCTGTTCTTCAGCCGGCCGCTGAGGCGATCAAACAGCACTCCGATCAGCAGCAGCCCGATCGGCACCAGGGTTTCGCGCAGTCGTTTCAGCAGCCGCAGGGGGTGTCCGGCGTAGATCCGCGTGATCGCTGCTGGGTCGTAGCTGTTGAGCCCGGCCGCTTCGATGAAATCGCTGAACGCGGTCATGGCGGATGCGGGCTGCAACGAAGCATGAATGTTCTCCTCTTTTAATTGATGTGAGAGCCGTTACGCTGCGGCCGCCAGCCGGAGGCCGTTGTGCTCACGGGGCTCACCATCCGCAATATTGCGCTGATCGAGCACCAGGAGGTGGTGTTCGAACCGGGTTTCACCGTGCTCACTGGTGAAACCGGAGCGGGTAAATCGATCCTCCTCGATGCCCTTGATGCCGTCACCGGTGGTGGTCAGCCCCAGCGCCTGCTGCGCGATGGCTGCGAGCGCGGTGCAATCGAAGTGTGCTTTCGCTGGAGCGAAGGCTTGCGCGCCTGGTGCCAAGCCCAGGAGCTGGATGCCGATGGCGATGAGGAGTTGGTGTTGAGCCGTGAGCTGCGCTGCCAGGAGGGTCGCTACAGCAGCCGCAGTCGCCTCAACGGGGTGGTGCTCAACCGCAGCCTGCTGGCGGAGCTGCGTCCGCAACTGCTGGATCTCACCGGCCAGGGGCAGACCCATCAGCTGGCCCGGGCTGGTCAGCAGCGCCGTTGGCTTGATCGTTTTGGTGGCAGCAGCCTGCTGGCCTGCCTGGAGCCGGTGCGGTCGGCGCAGCAGCAATGGCGCCGTGATGCTCAGGCGTTGGAGCAGGCCCGTCTGGAGCTGCAGAGCCGTCAGCAGGACTGGGAAGCCCGGGAGCAGTTGCTGCAAGAGCTGGAGGCAGCGGCTTTGGAGGACCCCCAGGAGCGCGTGCTGCTGGAGCAGGAGCAGGACCGCCTCTGCCATGGCGTGCGCTTGCAGCAGGGGTGTCAGGACCTGCAGGGGCGCCTGCAGGAAGGAGCTGATGGTGCGCCTTCAGTGCTGGATCATCTGGCCGCCTGTGAACAGGAGCTGGCGGCGATGGCGGCCCTGGATCCAGGGCTTGAACCCCTGCAACAGAGCTGGATCGACGCCCATGGGGCTCTGCAGAGCCTGGGCCGGGAGCTGGATCGCTATGCCGCCGCCCTGGAGGCCGATCCTGAGCATCTGGCGGCGCTGCAGGAGCGCATCGCCCAGCTCAAATCGCTGGAACGCCGCCATGGTTTGGATCTGGCTGCATTGATTGAGCGGCGTGAGGCCTTGCGTTTGGAGCTGCAGCCCGGTGGTGCAGCGGCGGCACTCGATGCCTTGGAGCAGGCTGAACAGGCCAGCCGTCAGCAGCGCGATGCCGCCTGTGCAGCGCTCAGCAGTGAGCGGCAGCGGGCGGCGAAAGCGCTCGAGCAGGAGCTGATGCAGGCCCTCAGGCCGATGGCCCTGCCGGCGGTGCGCTTTGAGGTGGCCCTGCAGCCCTGTGAGCCCGCTGAGGATGGGGCTGAGGTGGTGCAGTTCCTGTTCTCCGCCAATCCCGGCCAACCGCTGGCGCCGCTGCGGGAGGTGGCTTCCGGTGGTGAGATGAGCCGCTTCTTGCTGGCGTTGAAAACCTGTTTGGCGGAGGCTGAACCCCACTCCACTCTCTTGTTTGATGAGATCGACACCGGCGTCAGTGGCCGGGTGAGCGCGGCGATGGCGGAGCTGTTGCAGCGCTTGGCTCGCCACCGCCAGGTGTTCTGCGTGACCCATCAGCCCGTGGTGGCCGCCGCCGCTGATCAGCACCTGCTGGTGCGCAAGCAGGTGCGGGAGGGGCAAACCATCACCGAGGTGCTGCCCCTGCGCACCCTGCAGGAGCGTGAGCGAGAACTGGCGGAGTTAGCCGGTGGTGACAGCGGTGAAGTGCGTGAGTATGTGGCCAGCTTGCTGCAGCGCAAAGCCGCCTGAGACCCTGCGTCGCCGCTAAGCTTTTAGGCTCTTGTGCCCGCCCGATGGCCCGCGCCACAGCCACAGCAGGCCAGGCCCTTCAGGCCCTCACAGGGGGCAGTTTGAGCGATGTGATCCGGGTGCGGGGCGCCCGGCAACACAATCTCAAAAACGTTGATATCACCCTGCCTCGCAACCAGCTGGTGGTGTTCACCGGCGTGAGCGGCAGCGGCAAGAGCTCCCTGGCCTTCGACACGATCTTCGCGGAGGGTCAGCGCCGTTACGTGGAGAGCCTGTCCACCTACGCCCGCCAGTTCCTGGGCCAGGTGGATAAGCCTGATGTGGATGCGATTGAGGGGCTCTCGCCAGCCATCTCGATCGATCAGAAATCAACCAGCCACAACCCCCGCTCCACGGTGGGCACGGTCACGGAGATTCAGGACTACCTGCGCCTGTTGTTTGGCCGCGCCGGTGAGCCCCACTGCCCCCGTTGCGATCGCTCGATCCGGCCCCAGTCGATCGACGAGATGGTGGATCAGATCCTCTTGCTGCCGGAGGGTTGCCGCTATCAGTTGCTGGCCCCTCTGGTGCGGGGCAAGAAGGGCACCCACGCCAAGCTGCTCAGCGGGCTGGTGGCGGAGGGCTTCGCCCGGGTGCGCATCGATGGCGAGGTGCGCGAGCTCTCCGACAACATCGAGCTTGATAAGAACCACGCCCACGACATCGAGGTGGTGGTGGATCGCCTCGTGGCTCGCGATGGCATTCAGGAGCGGCTTACCGATTCCCTGCGCACGGCCCTTAAGCGTGGTGATGGGCTGGCCATCGTGGAGGTGGTGCCCAAGAGCGGTGAAGAGCTTCCTGAAGGGGTGGAGCGGGAGCGGCTCTATTCCGAGAATTTCGCTTGCCCCGAGCACGGTGCCGTGATCGAGGAGCTCTCGCCGCGGCTGTTCTCGTTCAACAGCCCCTATGGCGCCTGCTCCGATTGCCATGGCATCGGTTATCTGCGCACCTTCACCGAGCAGCGCGTGGTGCCCGATCCCACCCTGCCGGTGTATGCCGCGATCGCTCCTTGGAGTGAGAAGGAGAGCAGCTACTACTTCTCACTGCTCTACAGCGTGGGTCAGGCCTATGCCTTTGAACTCAAAACCCCCTGGCAGGAGCTCAGCCGCACCCAGCAGGAGGCGGTGCTGTTCGGCACCCTTGAGCCGATCCTGATCGAGGCCGACAGCCGCTATCGCAAATCCAAGGGTTATGAGCGGCCCTTTGAAGGCGTTCTGGCCATTCTTGAACGCCAGCTCCGGGATGCCGGCGGTGAATCAGCTCGTCAGAAGCTGGAGAAATATCAGGAGCTGGTGCCCTGCTCCACCTGCCAGGGGCAGCGCTTGCGGCCCGAAGCCCTGGCGGTGCGCATTGGCCCCTATGGCATCACCGATCTCACCGCCGTGAGCGTGGGTGAATGCCTTGAGCGGGTGGAAGCCCTGATGGGGGTGGGCAGTGATGGTGAACCGCTGATGAGTCCGCGGCAGATCCAGATCGCTGATCTGGTGCTGCGGGAGATCCGCATGCGACTGCGCTTCTTGATTGATGTGGGGCTGGATTACCTCAGCCTCGATCGTCCGGCGATGACCCTCTCCGGTGGTGAGGCCCAGCGGATTCGCCTGGCCACCCAGATCGGAGCTGGTTTAACCGGAGTGCTTTACGTGCTGGATGAACCCAGCATCGGTTTGCACCAGCGCGACAACGATCGCCTGCTCAACACGCTGCTGCGCCTGCGCGATCTGGGCAACACCCTGATCGTTGTTGAGCACGATGAAGACACGATCCGCGCCGCGGATCACATTGTTGATATCGGCCCCGGCGCTGGCGTGCACGGGGGCCACATCGTGGCGGAGGGCAGCCTGGCCGATCTGATGGCTGCGGAGGAGTCCCTCACTGGGGCCTACATGAGTGGTCGCCGCGCCATTCCCACGCCGGCTGAGCGCCGCTGTGATGGCAGCCGCAAGCTCACGCTCGTGAATTGCCAGCGCAACAACCTCAATGATCTCGAGGTGGAGATCCCGCTGGGTCGGCTGGTGGCCGTCACCGGGGTGAGTGGCAGTGGCAAGAGCACCCTGGTGAATGAGTTGCTGCATCCGGCTCTGGAGCACCATCTCGGCCACAAGGTGCCGTTCCCGGCTGGCCTGGGTGAGCTGCGCGGCGTCAGCGCCGTGGACAAGGTGATCGTGATCGATCAGAGCCCCATCGGCCGCACCCCGCGCTCCAACCCTGCCACCTACACCGGGGCCTTTGATCCGATTCGCCAGGTGTTCGCTGCCACGGTGGAGGCCAAGGCTCGCGGTTATCAGGTGGGCCAGTTCAGCTTCAACGTGAAGGGGGGGCGTTGCGAGGCCTGCAGTGGCCAGGGGGTGAATGTGATCGAGATGAACTTCCTGCCCGATGTGTACGTGCAGTGCGATGTCTGCAAAGGGGCCCGCTACAACCGCGAGACCCTGCAGGTGAAGTACCGCGGCCACACCATTGCCGATGTGCTGCAGATGACCGTGGAGCAGGCGGCTGAGGTGTTCTCGGCCATCCCTCAGGCCGCCGATCGCCTGCGCACCCTGGTGGATGTGGGCTTGGGTTACGTGAAGCTGGGCCAGCCGGCGCCCACGCTCTCGGGCGGTGAAGCCCAGCGGGTGAAGCTGGCCACCGAACTCTCCCGCCGTGCCACCGGCAAAACCCTGTATCTGATTGATGAGCCCACCACCGGCCTCAGTTTCTACGACGTGCACAAGTTGATGGAGGTGATGCAGCGCCTGGTGGAGAAGGGCAATTCGATCATCTGCATCGAGCACAACCTCGATGTGATTCGCTGCGCCGATTGGCTGATTGATCTGGGCCCTGAAGGGGGCACCCGCGGCGGCCAGATCGTGGCGGCTGGCACCCCTGAGGAGTTGGCGGCCCACCCCACCAGCCACACCGGCCGCTATCTGCGCCAGGTGCTTGCCCAGCATCCGCCCCAGGCGGTGGCGGCGGCCTAGGCCAGTGCTGCGCTCCTGTGCCGCCCTGCTGACCGTGGCCCTCACTGGCCTTGCAGCACCGGCTCAGGCTGTGGAGTGGCTGGAGCTCAAGGGGCCGCTGGGCGGTGAACGCCTCAGCGTGCGGCTGGCGGAACTGCAATCGCCTGAGGCCCTCTGGGCCGGCAGCAGCGATCTGGCGGAACTCAACCGGGCCAGTGGTGGTGCCCTTGGTCGCTCGCTGCAGGCGCTGTTGACCACACCGCTGCCGGCCACGCTGCCGGTGGATCTCGACAATCCGATGGTGCGGCAGTTGGAACTGCTGCTGCAGTCGCTGCTGGAGCCGGTGCCTGCGGAGCAGCAGTTGCAGGCTTCGGAAGCGGGATTTTCATTGCCATTGCTGCGCCAGGTGGTGGCCAGCGGTCAGCCGCTCACCCTGTTGCAGGTGTTGCAGGCGGTGCCGGGGGAGCGGCGCACGATCAGCTTGGAGCGGGCGCTGCAGGTTCTGCGCCAGAGCATTCAGCCCTCCTCCCAGCTCGAGCAGCAGCTGGCCGCCCAGATGCCGCTGCCTGCGGCGCCCCCTCAGGTGCTGCGGCGGGGGTCAAGCCGTTTGAGCCGCTCCCAGTTCACCCTGCCCAGTGGTCTTGAGCTCACGCTGGTGCGGCCCCTGGGAGCGCCCAGCTTGCCCACGGTGTTGATCTCCCATGGTCTCTGGGATTCCCCCAGCAGTTTTCTGGGCTGGGCGGAGCATCTGGCCTCCCACGGTGCGGTGGTGCTGCTGCCTCGCCACAGCGGCAGTGATCGCAACCAGCAGGCCGAAATGCTGGCGGGCCTGGTGCCACCCCCCAGTCCGCAGGAATTTCTGCGTCGGCCCCAGGAGCTCAAGCAGGTGCTCGATGCCCTCGAGGCTGGGGCCATGGCCCCAGCCGCCGGAGCTCGCAGCCGTGATGTGGTGTTGATTGGCCATTCCTGGGGGGCCACGTCGGCGTTGCAGTTGGCCGGAGCTCGCAGCCTCCCCTCCCCCCTGTGGCAGGCCTGTCAGCAGGCGGATCATCCCGTCCGCAATCCCAGCTGGGTGCTGCAGTGCAGCTTGCTGGAGGCCGCGAGCCCTGCATCGTTGCTGGATCGTCGCCTGGCCCGCGTGGTGGCCGTGAGTCCTCCCCAGGCCCTGCTGTTTGATGCCGGCTTGCAGGATCTGGCTATGCCCGTGCTGCTGGTGAGCGGCAGCCGTGATTTGGTGGTGCCGGCCGTTTCGGAGGCCATTCAGCCGTTCCAGCACTACCCGCCTGGCCGCAGCCAGCTGCTGATCGTGCGAGATGGCACCCACTTCAACCTGCCGTCACCTGAGGGTGCCGATGGCGGTCCGCTGCGGGCCGCACTGCTGGCCTGGGTGAAGGGGCAGCCCTTGGAATCCCCTGCTGCAGTGGCCGATCCGGCTGCCCAGCCCCTGTTTCAGCTGCGTTGAGGGGGGTTGGCGCGGGGTGCGCGCGGCCAAAAATTTGCCTTCAGAAGCAAAATGTTCGCAATGAACAAAACCTGAAGAAACTCTGTGAATTCGATGTCAGCTTCAATTTTTGTCAGAAAGCCAACAGCTGATTTGTTGTCAAGAATCGGATTTATGTGTAACCTATACGCAGGCGGAGGAAGTATTGATGGGTTTATATGTCATTCATCTGCACTTGCACGGTCTTCTGAGAGGCGATGATCTCGAATTGGGCCGTGATGCTGATACTGGTGGTCAAACCAATTATGTGCTGGAACTGGCCCGTGCCCTAGGCCAGCACAGCGATGTGGATCGCTTGGAGGTGATCACCCGCTGCATTGAAGACCGGCGGGTGAGTGCTGATTACGCCGTGCATCGTGAGTCCCTCAGTGAGAAGGCCAGCATCCTGCGGTTGCCCTTCGGGCCGCGGCGCTACATCCGCAAGGAGCTGCTTTGGCCCCATCTGGAGGAGTTGGTGGATGCCCTTGTGCTGCACATCACCCGTCAGCAGCGCCGGCCCGATTGGATTCATGCCCACTACGCCGATGCCGGTTGGGTGGGGGCCCAGGTGCAGCAGCGCCTTGGCATCCCCCTGGTGTTCACGGGCCATTCGCTTGGCCGGGAGAAACAGCGTCGCCTGCTGGAGATCGGTCAGAACCCCGAGCAGGTGAACCAGCGCTATGCGATGGAGCAGCGCATTGCCGCTGAGGAAGCGGCCCTGGCGGCTACCAGCTTGGTGGTTACCAGCACCCGCCAGGAGATTCGGGTGCAATACGACCGCTACAGCCACTTCCATCCCGATCTGGCTGAGGTGATTCCACCCGGTGTGGATGTGGGCTTTTTCCAGCCTGAGCAGCAGCCCGGGGAAGATGCCGAAATCTCAGCCCTGCTGCAGCCCTTTCTGCGTCAGCCCGAGCGCCCCTGTCTGCTGGCCATCAACCGTCCGGATCGCCGCAAGAACATCCCGGCGCTGATCGATGCCTTCGGCAACAGCCCCTACTTGCGCGAACACGCCAACCTCGTGTTGGTGCTGGGCAACCGTGAGGGAATCCAGCAGCTCGAGCGCAGTCAGCGCGAAGAGTGGCAGCACGTGTTGGAGGCGATTGATCGCCAGAACCTCTATGGCCAGGTGGCGTATCCCAAGCACCATTGCCGCTCCCAGGTGCCGGCGATCTACCGCTGGGCGGCGGCCCGCCGCGGTGTGTTCGTGAACCCCGCACTCACCGAGCCCTTCGGGCTCACCCTGATTGAAGCGGCCGCTTGTGGCTTGCCGGTGGTGGCCACCAACGATGGGGGCCCCATCGACATCATTGGCCGCTGCGGCAATGGCTTGCTGGTGGATGTCTCCAGCAAGGAGGCACTGCGGTCCACCCTCGAGCGCTCGATGGATCCTGAGGCCTCCTGGGAGCAGTGGCGCCAGCAGGGCCTGGAGGCGGTGCAGCAGGCCTACAGCTGGTCGGCCCACGCCTCCCGTTACCTGCAGGTGGCGCGGCCCCTCTGTGCTGCAGCCCTATTGGAGTCCATCAACCTCAAGCCCCACAGCCGCCGCCGCCGCATCAGCGCGCCGGCGCGCTTCAGCCAGGTCCGCACCACTGGCGAGGGCTACGCCCATGCGGCGCAGGGGCCGCGCTTCTGGCTTTCCAAATAGCAGCACGCTGCTGTCGGGAATCGCCAGGGCATCCGCCAGGCCTGAATAACGCACCGGCCCACCCCGCTGTTCAGGGCCGGCCAGGATCACGCGGCTGGCCGCGGCGCCACTGGCCTGGATCGCCGGAATCGGCAGCCCCAGCACAGCCCGCAGATGCAGTTCGAATTCGCTCAGGTTCTGGCCTTTGAGCGTGACCAGGCCGGTGTCGTGGGGGCGGGGTGAGAGCTCCGAGAAGATCACCTCACCGGAGGCGATGAAGAACTCCACACCAAAAATTCCGCAGCCCCCCAAGGCATCGGTGACCTGGCGCGCCATGCGCTGGGCTTCCAGCAGTTGGGATTGCTGCAGCTCAGCGGGTTGCCAGCTGCACTGGTAATCCCCGCGTTCCTGGATGTGGCCGATCGGCGGGCAGAACAGGGTGGGGCCGCTGCGTTGCTTCACCGTGAGCAGGGTGATCTCCTGCTCGAAGCGCAGAAATTCCTCCACGATCACCAGGCTGCTGCTGCCACGGGCCCCGGTGGTGGCTGCCTCCCAGGCTTGCTCCAGTTCTTCAGGGTTGGTGGCCACACTCTGCCCCTTGCCAGAGGAGCTCATCACCGGCTTCACCACCACCGGCCAGCCCAGGGGTGCCGCTGCGCTGGCCAGCTCCTCGGCTGAGCGGGCATAGGCGAACCGGGCGGTGCGCAGCCCCAGCTCCTGCGCAGCCAGATCACGGATGCGATCACGGTTCATCGTGATGGCCGTGGCCCGCGCCGTGGGAATCACGGTGATGCCCTCCTGCTCCAGCTCCGCCAGGGCATCCACCGCCAGGGCCTCGATCTCTGGGATCACCAGGGCTGGCTGGTGCTCGCGGATCACCCGTTTGAGCTCGCTGGCCTCTGTCATCGGGATCACCACCGCCGTGTCGGCCACCTGCATGGCCGGGGCATCGGCGTAGCGATCCACCGCCACCACGCGGCAGCCCAGGCGCTGGGCGGCGATGGCCACCTCCTTGCCAAGTTCGCCGCTGCCCAGCAGCAGCAGGGTGGCGGGCAGGGTGGGAGTGGTCATGGGGAGTTGCGTTGCGCTTGGGGAGTTGGGGCACAGGCTGCTAGACCGTCGTGCGGATCGATGAGCCCATGCAGTTGTTTGGCTATGCCACGGTCGGTGATCCCGGCCCGTTGCCGTTTGGGTTGAACCTGGCCGGTTTGCAGAACGGCGTGTTGGTGTATCTGGTGTTGTCCGGACTGGTGTTCGTGATCATCTGGATTGTGGGCTACCTGCGCCGCTCCTGAGCTTCAGGCTTCCGGCTCCAGCACCAGATCAAGCTGACGCACCGGGGATTCCTCGCTCACGAAGCCGTAGGCGTTGAACAGGGTGGCGTCGTCGTGGGTGATGCGTTGGATCCCCTGAACTCGCTCCACCCGGAACCCCTCGTGGGCCATGCGGCGCATCAGTTGGGCGGCTTCTTCCAAGCGGGAGGCCATGGCATCCAGGCTGGCGCAATCGCTCGTGAGCCCCCGTTCCTTCCAGGTGAAGTAGGGCACGATTCAATGGCAGAAGAAGGTGATGTCCACACCTTACAAATGCCTGGGTGAATCGAGGCCATTATTCCATTTTCTGAAAAACAATCATTTCGCTGTAGAGGTCCTGCCCGCAGCCACCTTTTGCTGCTGAGAAAAGGATTTGAAAATGATGCGCTTTAGCTAGATTGTGAATCAATTCCTTGGGTAGAATATGACGCTCAAGTCGCTGCCCGGTTTGTTCTGATCCGAGATAGTCATCGATTGCAAAACGATAATTACCTTTGGCGATTGGCAGATGAATAATCGCCAAGCCGTGTTGCCTCACTCGATCAAACAATTTGCTGATCAATCGTTCGATGACCGGTGGCGTGTGATGCACCATGAAATTCCGAGAGTAGGCGATGTCAAATTGATTGGGTAGATCATCCAATTGATTCAGGTCGCTGATGAGGTGAGCTCTGAAGTGGTTGTTTCCGGCTTCCTGTAGCGTTGATTCTGCTTGAGCTAAGAATTTTTTGCGATACTCCATGATATGGAGATCAATATGGTTTGGTACTTTTTGGCATGCTGCTCCGTTTCCGCATCCAAAATCAAGAATTGATTGGCATCCGGAAAAATCCCAACCAACGCGGGAGCAGAGGTCCACTAGCAGGGCTAGTTCTGTTTCCCCCTGTGCCGCAGTTGTTGTGGGGGCTGGAGTAGAGGATTGCTCAAAGGTTTCAAGCCAAAAAAAGTTTGTTTTATCCCATAGGCTTTTAATCTGTTCATCTGTGATTGAACTGAATTCAAATTGATGGTCTCTGTCGAGATCCTGAACAGCAGTAAAGTAAAAATTTTCAAATCGCTTTTTGAACTCTGGAGATTGCCCAAATAATTCAACTAATTTGATGGGTGCTTCTTCAGGGTCGGCATCAAGGAATTTTTTGCAGTTCTCAGCCGCTTCAGGGCTTGGATTTGCAGCAAGAAAACTTCTAAATAGTGCGTTGATGAAAGCTTCAGATTGCTGGTTGCTCTTGAGCACTGCCATGGAGCAGGACGTTCGTTATTTGCCAATCTTAGTTAAAACCGTAATCTCTGAACGATTGTTGCCAAATCCCAATCAAGGCAGCAGCACCAGGCCCAGCAGCACAAGCACCAGACTGATGCCCCAGAAGCTCACCACCACGCGCCGTTCGCTCCAGCCCCCCAGTTCGAAATGGTGGTGCAGCGGTGCCATGCGCAGCAGCCTGCGCCCCTGGCCATCAGCCCCTTTGGTGG
>JAYKIT010000070.1:0-10533 GCA_035285765.1 Synechococcus sp.
CCGGCGGGCATCGATTGATTGCCCACCCAGATCTGCCCACCCAGGAATGTGCCGGTGGTGAGCACCACAGCTTCAGCCCGGTAGCAGCTGCCGAAGTAAGTGCGCACGCCGGTGATGCGCAAATCGCTGTTCTCGGCGCTGCCCGTGGTGAGCAGGCCGGTGACCATGGCTTCCCGCAGGGCCAGGTTTGGGGTGTGCTGCAGCAGTTGCAGCATCTGGCGGGCGTACTGGCGTTTATCGGTTTGGGCGCGCAGGGCCCACACGGCCGGGCCGCGGCTGGCATTGAGCACCCGCTTTTGCAGTGCCGTTGCATCCGCGAGGCGGCCGATCACGCCTCCAAGGGCATCCACCTCATGCACCAGTTGGCTTTTGGCCGGACCGCCCACCGCGGGATTGCAGGGCTGCCAGGCGATGCGGTCGAGGTTGAGGCTGAACAGGGCGGTGCGGATGCCCAGCCGGGCGGCGGTGAGCGCCGCTTCGCAGCCGGCGTGGCCGCCGCCCACCACAATCAGTTCGAACTCTTCGCTGCTCGGATGATCTCGATCCATCCCTGCATTATCGGCTTGTGCCGAGCGGCTGTGGTCTCTGCATTTGGTGAGCTCTTGGGGTGTGGCGCTGGGAGATCAAGGGTGTGCGTCGAGCTAGGCCCATCGCCACTGGTGCTCTGGGATGCGGAGATGTTTAGCGATTGCTTGTCTGAAAATGTGCCAAGACTTTGTCGAGAAAGATCTTGGCTGAAATATCCCAAGAGAAATTTCTATGAATGGCATCTGCATTGGTTTTGGCTTGCTGCCTGATGGCATGCCAGTTCTCGTAGATGTTTTTCATGTTCTCGCCAATGGATTGCGCCTGCGGGATGGCCCAGCAGGGCATGGCGTCTGATCTGAATTTGTGAAACTTGAAAAAGTCAGGGTCGGCGATTGTTTGAATGTCAAATTTTATTTTGGAAAAGCTTTGCTGGCAGTAGCGCAGGTATTCGGTTTGTCCGCTGTAGTGAGTGGCCAGGAAGGGCGTTCCAGATGAAATGGCTTCGATAAGAGGTAGCCCCCAGCCTTCGCCTTTGGAGGGATACACGAAGCAATGGCTGATGCGATGCAGGTGGGCCATCTGCTCCGGCGAGAGCATGGATCCGTTCTGGCTGCCTTTGATGATCAAGATTTGACTGCGTAGCTCTGCAGGGATCAGGCGGTTGACCTCATCCATATAGCCGTCTCGGAACACATTGTGTAGCCGGAGAAGCAGCCTTGTATCGGGTTTGTCGGCGAAGCTCGTGGTATAGGCTTCAATGAGCTCTTCAAAGCTTTTGCGTGCTTCAAATTTTCCGATTGAGAGGAAGTTGAAGCAGTTTTCAAATGCATCTGATGCATTGCTTGCTCGTGACCATGGCTTGAGGTCGGTTGGTCGGTTCCATTGGTGGTAAAGCGCAATATCAACCCCTTCGGGAATGACCTCAATGCTTTTGCCGGGTATTTCTCGCCTGATGATGTCGGCGCCCCATTGTGAGGCGGTCAGAATAAGGTCTGATTGCTCAAGGTTTTCCTTCCAGCCGATGGGAAGAAGGTCCGATTCAAAAACGGTATAGGTTGCTTTTTCGCCGGGAAATAGATTGAGGAATTGGTGCGATGTTTTGCCATCGCCCAGCATGATATTGACAATCGATTTTTGATTGCCAACCGTGTTGAGTTGTTTGACGCTGTTCTCAAGGCTTTCTTTGTTGTAAGGGTCAGTGATAATCAGTTCGATTTTGGCTCCGGCCGTGAGTGGCTTGAGCTGTTGGCACAGATTGAGGGCATGGTTGCCAAAGCCGATGAAAGGATTGGAATGGGCGAGAAGGTGAATCAGCATTCCTTCGGCGCTGTCCTCGGCGGTGCTCCAGTGCTGCACTGTATGGGGTGAGGTTGCCAGTGTCGGAGCTGAGGCTCAGTTTGAATCAAGCCTCGGCGGAGCCTCAATGGCCGCCAGGTGCCGCCAGGTTGCGGAAGCGGGTGAACTGGGATTCAAACAGCAGCTTCACGGTGCCCACCGGGCCGTTGCGGTGCTTGGTCACGATCACTTCAGTGATGCCGCGGTCGGGGGTTTCCGGGTTGTAGTACTCATCGCGGTAGATCATCATCACGATGTCGGCATCCTGTTCAATCGAACCGGATTCCCGCAGGTCACTGAGCATCGGCCGCTTGTTGGTGCGGGCCTCCACGCCACGGCTGAGCTGGGAGAGGGCAATCACCGGCACATTGAGCTCACGGGCCATCTGTTTGAGGCCGCGGGTGATGCGCGAGAGCTCCTGCACGCGGTTGTCGGATCCGGAGCCCTCCATCAGCTGCAGGTAATCGATCACGATCAGCCCCAGCTCGCGGCCTTGCTCAGCCATCAAGCGGCGGCAGAGCGAGCGCATCTCCAAAACGCCGGCATTGGGTTTGTCGTCGATGAAGATCGGCAGCCGGCCCAGGTTGCTGATGCCCTGGCCCAGCAGCGGCCATTCCTCCTGGGTGAGCCGGCCCGTGCGCAGGCGGCCGCTCTCGATGCCCACCTCCATCGACAGCAGGCGATAGGTGAGCTGCTCTTTGCTCATCTCCAGGCTGAACACGCACACCGGCAGGTCGTGGAGCTGGGCCACGTTTTTGGCGATGTTCAGCACGATGGAGGTTTTGCCCATGGCCGGGCGCCCCGCCACGATGATCAGGTCGCTGCGTTGCAGCCCCTGGGTCATGGCATCGAGGTCGTAGAAGTTGACCGGAATGCCCGCCACGGCGGTGCCGAGCGAACGGGTTTCGATCTCCTCAAAGGTGCGGGTGAGGATCTCCGCTGTTGGGGTCAGGCCTGCGGTGGGTTTGGCCTGGCTGATGGCAAAGATCTCCTGCTCCGCCTCATCCAGCACCTGTTCCATCGGCTTGCCCTGATCGAAGCCGAGGCGGATCACCTGATTGCCGGAGCGGATCAGCTGCCGGCGCAGGTGCTTGTCCATCACCAGCTTGGCCACCTCCTCAATGGAGGCGGTGCTGAGGGTGCGGTCCACCAGTTCCGCCAGGCGGCCGCTGCCGCCCACCTTCTCCAGCTGCCCGGTGTCGGCCAGCCAGGCCACCATGGCGGTGAGATCGGTGGGTTTGCCCTGGCTGTGCAGCATCAGGGCGGTGCGGAAAATTTCTCGGTGAGCACCGAGATAAAACGCTTCAGGCTGCAGCACATCGGCCACACGGCCGATGGCATCGGGGTCCAGCAGCACACCGCCGAGGATCATTTCCTCGGCTTCCAAATTCTGGGGAGGGATCTGCTCCGGAGTGGCTTCGAACAGGTCGGCCCCCTCGCGCTGGGGGCGTTCCCGCTCGGGGCCACTCAGGGGAACAGAGACCATGGCGTGTTGGCCTTCAGGGAATCAAATGCTGTCGCCCTCAGGCCGCACAGGGATCAGTGGCTGACCACTTCGAGGTTGATCTCAGCCACCACTTCAGGGTGCAGTTTGACCTGCACCTTGTAGGAACCGGTGCGGTGCACCTCGGGCACGGTGATATCGCGCTTGTCCACCAGTTTCTTGGTGGCCGCTTCGATGGCATCGGCCACGTCCACGTTGGTCACGGTGCCGAACAGCACATCGTCGCCACCGGTCTGCTTCTTCACGGTGAAGCGGCCGATGGTGTCGAGGGCGGTGCGGAAATCAACGGCCTCCTGCTTGAGGGCTGCCTGACGCTCGGCCTCTTTGGCGCGGCGGTGCTCCACCTGCTTGAGCACGGCGGGGGTCACAGGCAGCGCCTTGCCGGTGGGCAGCAGGAAGTTCCGGGCATAACCCGGAGCCACCTCCACCAGATCACCGTCCTTGCCGAGGCTGAGAACGTCTTCGCTGAGAACGACTTGTACGCGCTTCGCCATGGGGAATCCGGTTCCTAACTACTGCCTGAGGGCCAATCTTCAATCTTAGCCGTTGACGGGCGGCTTAGCCCGCAGGCAGCCGCACGCGGGTGGCCAGGCCCAGCCACTGCATCAGGCGAATGTGTTGCCAGGTGAGGTCGATCTGGCCCTGCTGCAGGCCGTGCTTGGCCGAGTGGGGGAAGGCGTGGTGGTTGTTGTGCCAGCCCTCGCCGAAGGTCAGGGCCGCCACCCAGGCGTTGTTGCGGGAGCTGTCGCCACTGTTGTACACGGCTTCGCCCCAGCAGTGGGTGGCTGAATTGACCAGCCAGGTCACGTGGTACACGAGCACCAGGCGCAGCGGGATGCCCCACAGCACCAGGGCCCAGCCGCCGGCGCCGGTGGCCGAGCCGATCCAGTAGAGCAGGGCCCCCAGGGGCAGTTGCAACAGCAGGAACCAGGTGTTGAGCCACACGTAGTACCGGTCGCGGGCCAGGTCGCCGCTCAGGCGCGGCACGGCGGCCATGGCGGGGATGTCATCGAACATCCAGCCCATGTGGCTCCACCAGAAGCCGCGGTGGCTGTTGTGGTGATCGGCGTCGGTGTCGGAGAACTTGTGGTGGTGGCGGTGCAGGCCCACCCAGTCGATCGGGCCGTGTTGGCAGCTCAGGGCGCCGCAGGTGGCGAAGAAGCGCTCCAGCCATTGGGGCACGCGGAAGGCGCGGTGGCAGAGCAGGCGGTGATAGCCGATCGTGACGCCAAGGCAGGCGGTGACCCAGTAGAGGATCAGCAGGCTGGCAACGGCTTGCCAGCTCCAGAAGCCGGGCAGGAGGGCCACCACGGCCAGCCCGTGGATCAGGGCCATGAAGCCGATGGTGCTCCAGCGGCGGCCGGCGTCATCACTGCGGCCGGGTTGGTTGGCGCGGGGGCGCAGCAGTTGGCTGGAGCGCTCGGGCGGGGAGATGGCTGCCGCTGGCATGGCGACGCTCATGGGATGAATCCGTATTGATGCCTTGATCATAACGATACGAATCAAGATCGTTAGCGCTTCTTGTTCGTGATTGCCGCCCTTATCCTTGGCGCAGTTCTGAATCAGACCGGGCTTGGGCTATCGCCAGCAGCTGGAAAGTGGCCACAGCGCCTTTGCTGCGTTGCTCAAGGCTTGGCATGAGCGCAATGGCTGGTCCCATCGCGTGCTGCCCGCCCTGGCCGAAACCCTGGATCTGGGGCGGTTGCACAGCTCTCAGCTCTCGAACCTGCGCAACCGCAAGCTCTATTCCCCGGGCCCTGAGGTGTTTCTGGCTTTGGGGGGCTGCAATCACTGGCTGGTGACCGCCGCCGGGCCGGCGGGGTTGAAGCCACAGGCTTTGGCCCAGTTGGAGGCTCAGCAGGAGCTGCAGCTGGCCTTGGAGCGTTCCGCTTTGCCCTTGCTGGCCGATGACGGCAGCCCCTTGGGCGCTGGTGAATTGCTGGAGATTTTTGTGGGGTTGCGGCCGATGCCGGCCGCATTTGATTGGCGCATCGCTGAAACCGAAGCGGCCCAGCTCAGTGCCGCCATGGCGGAGCTCCTGAGCGCTGGGCAATCGTGGCGGCACTGCCGGGAGGCGGTGATGCAGGCCTACCCGGCGCAGAAAAAGCAGCGGCGCGAGCGCTTTGCTGAGGTGATGGCCGGTTTGCGTGAGTACGGCGCTGCGGAGCTCGATGCCGAGTTGCCCGACCTGTTGCTCACGCTCCAGGCCTTGGGCCTGGAAACCTTGGCGGCCTCGGGGCCGGAGGGGTTGCTGGAGCGCTTGCGTCAGCCCGGGTAGCGGGCCAGGCGAATCCGGCGGGCCAGGCCCAGGGCCTTGAGGGCTTTGATGTGCTGCCAGGTGATGTCGAACTCGAACCAGCGCAGGCCATGGCGGGCCGAGTGGGGGTGCGCATGGTGGTTGTTGTGCCAGCCCTCACCGAAGCTCAGGATTGCCACCCACCAGCAATTGGTGGAGCGATCAGGGCAATCGAAATTGCGATAGCCGAAGAAGTGAGTGGCTGAGTTCACCAACCAGGTCACGTGATACACCACCGTGAGGCGCAGGGCGATGCCCCAGAGCACCATGCCGAGGCCGCCGCCGTGCACCTGGCCGGCTTCACCAATCCAATAGAGCAGGGCTCCAAGGGGGAGCTGCAGCAGCAGGAACCAGCGGTCCAGCCAGTGATACAGCGGATCGCGCCGCATGTCGCCGGCGAAGCGGTCGATGTGCTCGAGGGCCGGAATCTCGTGCAGCATCCACTCGCTGTGGGCCCACCAGAGGCCACGGCCGGCATCGTGATGATCGTTGGGCTGGTCGGAATATTTGTGGTGGTGGCGGTGCAGGCCCACCCATTCCACAGGGCTGCTCTGGCAGGCCAGGGTGCCCATCACCACCAGCAGGCGCTCCACCCAGCGGGGAGCTTCAAAGCTGCGGTGGGCCACCAGGCGGTGCAGGCCCAGGGTCACACCGATCACGGTGACCCAATACAGCACGCCGAAGGCCACCAGGGCCTGCCAGCTCCAGAAGCGCGGCAGCAGGGCGAACACCGCGCCCACGTGCATCACGAGCATGAAGCTGGTGGTGCCCATCTTCAGCTTGCGCTGGCTTTGAGGCAGGGGAGGCCTGCGCCCATACAGCCGTTCGTGGAGCTCCGCTTCGCGGAGGCTGGCTGTGGGGGCGGATGACGGGGCGACGACCAATCGAATCTCCGGGGGATGCCACCGGCGGGCCGGCGCTGAGATCACCCATGGATGTCGCATCTGCGACACATGAGCTGAATGAACTTAGCTGCCGCCAGATCGAAACCGTTGCTGCTGCAGGCTGGATCCCTTGCTGCTGCGCCTGTTGTGACCCCCTCCTGGCCCCTTGCCTCCGCCCAGGCCTGGGATGCTGTAGCTCAGGCTCAGGCGCAGCAGGCGGCCGCCGCAGAGCGCCGCACAGCTGCCGTGCAGCCCCAGTTGGCCAAGGTGTTGGCAGCGTTTCAGGCCGAGCGGGTGGGCACCCACCACTTCGCGTCGGTGAGTGGATACGGCCACAACGATTTGGGTCGCGACACCCTGGATCGGGTGTTTGCACGGGTGCTCGGGGCTGAACAGGCTGCGGTGCGCTTGCAGTTCGTCAGCGGCACCCATGCCATCACCGCGGCCCTGTTCGGTGTGCTGCGTCCTGGTGACCGCTTGCTCTCCATCACCGGTCGCCCTTACGACACCCTCGAGGAGGTGATCGGCCTGCGGGGCAGCGGCCAGGGGTCGCTGGCGGAGTTCGGCATTCATTACGACGAGATTCCGCTCGACCCCCAGGGGGCTGTGGATGGGGCGGCGCTCGCCGATGCCCTCAGCGTGCCCACGCGCATGGTGTTGATCCAGCGCAGCTGTGGCTATAGCTGGCGGCCATCGCTCACGGTGGCCCAGATCGGGGAGCTGTGTGAGCGGGTGCGGGCCCTCAGCCCCGGCACGCTGGTGTTTGTGGACAACTGCTACGGCGAACTGGTGGAAGCCAGCGAGCCCACGGAGGTGGGCGCGGATCTGATCGCTGGTTCGTTGATCAAAAATCTCGGCGGCACCATTGCCCCCAGCGGTGGCTACGTGGCCGGCCGGGCCGAGCTGGTGGAGCAGGCCTGTTGCCGCCTCACAGCTCCGGGGATCGGGTCGGAGGGGGGCAGTGGCTTTGATCTCAATCGCCTGCTGTTCCAGGGATTGTTTCTGGCGCCGCAGATGGTGGCTGAAGCCTTGATCTGCGCCGATCTGGTGGCCCAGGTGTTTGCCAATCGCGGTTTGGCTGTTCAGCCCCTGGCGGGCGCTCCGCGCAGCGATGTGATTCAGGCGGTGCGCTTTGGGGCCCCAGAACCCCTGCAGGAGGTGTGCCGCGCCTTCCAGGCCTGCTCACCCATCGGCGGTTATGTGGACCCAGTGCCTGCGCCGATGCCTGGATATGCCAGTGATTTGGTGATGGCCGGCGGCACCTTCATCGATGGCAGCACCAGCGAGTTTTCGGCGGATGGTCCGCTGCGGGAGCCTTACGTGCTCTACAGCCAGGGGGGAACGCACCGCAGCCATGCAGCCCTGGCTCTGGCGGCGGCACTCACGCGGTTGGAGGGCGGTCCGACAAACTGAACGCAAACCACACCAGCACCCGCTGATGGCTCTCTCCTTCCCGGCCGAGCTGCGCTACGCCGACAGCCATGAATACGCCGGCCCTGCCGATGCCGGCATGAAGGTGGGCATTAGTGCCTTTGCGGTGGATCAGCTTGGCGACATCGTGTTTGTGGAGCTGCCTGAGGCGGGCACCAGCCTGGAGAAGGGCAGCAGCTTTGGCACCGTGGAATCGGTGAAAGCGGTTGAGGAGATGTATGCCCCCATTTCCGGCACCGTTGTGGCCTGCAACCAGGCGGTGATCGATAGCCCTGAGTTGCTGCAGCAAGACCCCTACGGCGCCGGTTGGCTGCTGCAGGTGACCCCCAGCGATCCGGCCCAGTTGGAGCAGCTGATGGATGCCACCGCTTACGCCGCCAAGGTGGAGGGCGGCTCCTGATGCAAGGGTTTGCACAGCGCCATCTGGGCCCTTCTGCCGCAGAGCAGCAGCAGATGCTGGAGCGGTTGGGCTGCCGCGATTTGGAGCACCTGCTGCAGCAGTGCGTGCCGGCGGAGATCCTGCTGAATGCGGCAGAAGCAGCTCGCGATTTGCCGGAAGCCTGTGAAGAGCGCCAGGCCCTACGCGAGCTGGAGCAGCGGGCTGCTGCCAACCAGCAGGTGCGCAGCCTGATCGGACTCGGTTACTACGACACCGCCACACCGGCGCTGCTGCAGCGCCATGTGTTTGAAAACCCTGCCTGGTACACCGCGTACACCCCTTATCAGGCTGAAATCGCCCAGGGGCGTCTGGAAGCCCTGCTCAATTTCCAAACCCTGATTAGCGAACTCACCGGTTTGCCGATCGCCAATGCATCGTTGCTGGATGAGGCCACAGCGGCGGCGGAGGCCATGGCGCTGGCCTATGGCGCCTGTCGCCGGCCCCAGGCACGGCGCTTTCATGTGCAGGCCGATCTGTTTCCCCAAACCCTGGCGGTGCTCCAGACCCGGGCTGAGCCCCTGGGCATCGAATTGGTGGTGGAGCAGCCCGAGGGGATGGCCTTCGATGAGACCAGCTTCGGCGTGTTGCTGCAGCTGCCGGCGGCCAGCGGTGGTTGCCGTGATCCCCGGGCCGTGATCGCCCGGGCCCGCGAGGCCGGGGCCATGGCCATTGCGGTGGTGGATCCCCTGGCCCAGGTGCTGCTGCCGCCCGTGGCTGAGCTGGGTGTGCAGATCGCCGTGGGCAGTGCCCAGCGCTTCGGGGTGCCCCTTGGTTTTGGTGGGCCCCATGCCGCCTTCTTTGCCACTGAAGAGGCCTATAAGCGCCAGATCCCTGGCCGCCTGGTGGGCCTATCGCGCGATGCCGATGGCCAACCGGCCTTGCGTTTGGCCCTCCAAACCCGCGAGCAGCACATTCGCCGCGACAAGGCCACCAGCAACATCTGCACGGCCCAGGTGCTGCTGGCGGTGCTTGCCGGTTTCTACGCGGTGCATCACGGCCGCGACGGGCTCACCGCCATCGCCCGGCGGGTGCAGCAGCTCACCGCAGCTCTGGCTGCGGGATTGCAGCAGCTGGGCTTCACGCTGGCCGTGGCGCCCGCCTTCGACACCCTGAGGCTGCAGCTCGATGACCCAGCCGCCTGGCTGGCCCGGGCTGAGGCCGCCGGCTTCAACCTGCTGCCCCTGCCCGATGGGCTGGGCATCAGCCTGGATGAATGCAGTGATGTGGCTGAGCTGCAGGCCCTGCTGGATTGCTTCGCTGCCGGCTGTGGTGCCACGGCCCCACGCGCTGAGGGGCTGCTGGCCGCCCAGGCCCCGGCCCAAACGGTGGGTGAGCTGCCCTGCCGCGGCAGCCATTGGTTGCAGCAGGAGGTGTTTGAGCGCTACCGCAGCGAAACCGAACTGCTGCGCTACATCCAGCGCCTGGTGAGCAAGGATTTCTCCCTGGTGCACGGAATGATCCCGCTCGGCAGCTGCACCATGAAGCTCAATGCAGCCGCTGAGCTGCAGCCGGTGAGCTGGGCTGCCTTCAGCCGTTTGCATCCCTTTGTGCCTGCGGCCCAACGCCGCGGTTACGACCAGTTGATCGCTGAGCTGGAAGCCTGGCTGGCCACGATCACGGGGTTTGCAGCGGTGTCTCTGCAGCCCAATGCCGGCTCCCAGGGGGAATACGCCGGACTGCTCGTCATTCGTGCCTGGCATCACTCCCGCGGCGAAGCCCATCGGGACGTGTGTCTGATTCCCACCAGTGCCCATGGCACCAATCCCGCCAGTGCGGTGATGGCGGGCCTGCGGGTGGTGGCGGTGGCCTGCGATGAGCAGGGCAACGTTGACCTCGCGGATCTGCGCGCCAAGGCCGAGCAGCATGCCGATCGCCTGGCGGCCCTGATGGTCACCTACCCCTCCACCCATGGGGTGTTTGAGCCGGGTATCCGGGAGATCTGCGCGTGTGTTCACGCCCACGGCGGTCAGGTCTATCTCGATGGCGCCAACCTCAATGCCCAGGTGGGCCTCTGCCGGCCTGGGGCCTTTGGGGCTGATGTCTGCCATCTGAATCTGCACAAGACCTTCTGCATTCCCCATGGGGGTGGCGGCCCGGGTGTGGGGCCGATTGGTGT
>JAYKIT010000071.1:0-6844 GCA_035285765.1 Synechococcus sp.
TGGGAATGCGGCCCAGCTGGGCGCACACGGCGGCCAGCTCCGCACTGCCCAGGTACACCTGGGCGCCATTGCCAAGGCGGTTGTTGAAGTTGCGGGTGCTGGTGGAGAACACCGTGGTGTTGTCCTCCACCCGGGCCTGGTTGCCCATGCACAGGGAGCAGCCGGGCAGCTCCATGCGTGAACCTGCCGCTTCAAAGGTGGCGTAGTAGCCCTCGGCTTTGAGGGTCTCCTCATCCATGCGGGTGGGCGGGCACACCCAGAGGCGGGCGGTGTTCTGCCCTTGGCCCTCCAGCACCGTGGCGGCGGCGCGGTAGTGGCCGATGTTGGTCATGCAGGAGCCGATGAACACCTCATCGATCGTGTCGCCGGCCACGTCGGAGAGGGTTTTGACGTTGTCGGGATCATTGGGGCAGGCCACGATCGGTTCGGTGATCGTGTTCAGATCGATCTCGATCACGGCGGCGTAGTCGGCATCGGCATCGGCTTCCAGCAGCTGGGGATCAGCCAGCCAGGTCTCCATGGCTTTGATGCGTCGGGCCAGGGTGCGGGCATCGCTGTAGCCGCGGGCAATCATGTTTTTGAGCAGCGCAACGTTGCTGCGCAGGTACTCGCTCACGGTGTCCACGCTGAGCTTGATGGTGCTGCCGGCGCAGGAGCGCTCGGCCGTGGCATCGGTGAGCTCGAAGGCCTGCTCCAGCTTGAGGTTCGGCAGCCCTTCGATCTCCATGATGCGGCCGTTGAACACGTTCTTCTTGCCGGCTTTCTCCACCGTGAGCAGCCCCTGCTGGATGGCCACATAGGGAATGGCGTTCACCACATCGCGCAGGGTCACGCCCGGTTGCAGCTCGCCGCTGAAGCGCACCAGCACCGATTCGGGCATGTCGAGCGGCATGGCGCCGATGGCCGCGGCAAAGGCCACCAGACCGGAGCCGGCCGGGAAGGAGATCCCGAGCGGGAAGCGGGTGTGGCTATCGCCGCCGGTGCCCACGGTGTCGGGCAGCAGCATGCGGTTGAGCCAGCTGTGGATGATGCCGTCGCCGGTGCGCAGCGACACGCCACCGCGGGAGCTGATGAAATCAGGCAGCTCGGCGTGGGTTTTGAGGTCCACCGGCTTGGGGTAGGCCGCGGTGTGGCAGAAGCTCTGCATCACCAGATCCGCGGAGAAGCCGAGGCAGGCCAGCTCCTTCATTTCATCGCGGGTCATCGGCCCGGTGGTGTCCTGGCTGCCCACGCTGGTCATCAGCGGCTCGCAGCTGGTGCCGGGGCGCACGCCCGGCAGACCGCAGGCCTTGCCCACCATCTTCTGGGCCAGGGTGAACCCCTTGCTGCTGGCGGCCGGAGCGGAGGGGCGGATGAACACCTCCGAGGCGGGTAGCCCCAACTGGGCGCGCACCTTGTCGGTGAGGGCGCGGCCGATCAGCAGGGGGATGCGGCCGCCGGCGCGCACCTCATCACTGATGGTGCTGGGTTTGAGCTCAAAGCGGCTCACCACTGCGCCATCGCGTTCAATCGTGCCGGCATGGGGCCGGATCGTGATCACATCACCGCTGTTGAGACCGGTCACATCGCATTCGATCGGCAGGGCGCCGGAGTCTTCAGCGGTGTTGAAAAAGATCGGGGCGATCTTGCCGCCCAGGATCACGCCGCCGCTGCGCTTGTTCGGCACATGGGGGATGTCGGTGCCGGTGTGCCACAGCACCGAGTTGATGGCTGATTTGCGGGAGCTGCCAGTGCCCACCACATCGCCCACGTAGGCCACCGGATGGCCCTTGGCCTTGAGAGCCTGCAGCTGTTCAAGCCCGCCGGGCATGCGGGTTTCCAGCATCGCCGTGGCGTGCAGGGGGATGTCGGGGCGGGTGGTGGCGTGGGTGGCTGGGGAGAGGTCGTCGGTGTTGGTTTCACCCTCCACCTTGAACACCGTCACGGTGATCTCCTCGGGCAGCTCCGGCTTGGAGGTGAACCACTCGGCAGCGGCCCAGCTGTCGATCACTCGCTTGGCGTAGCTGTTGCTGGCGGCCAGCTCAAGCACATCGTTGTAGGCGTCGTACACCAGCAGGGTGCGGCTGAGGCCGGTGGCTGCGGCCTCGGCGATGGTGCTGTCGCTGCTGCTCAGCAGCTTGATCAGCGCACCAACGTTGTAGCCGCCGATCATGGTGGCCAGCAGTTCAGTGGCCTGCAGCGGGCTCACCAGGGGGCTGGTGCGCTGGCCTGCGGCCACCGCGCTGAGCCAGTCGGCCTTCACATAAGCGGCCTCATCCACCCCCGGTGGGATCCGTTCGCTTAGCAGGTTGAGCAGGACGGCTTCCTCGCCGGCCGGCGGTGCTTCCAGCAGTTGGGTGAGCCACTGGGCCTGTTCCGCATCCAGCGGCAGCGGTGGTACCCCGAGGGCCTCACGCTCTGCAGCGGCTGCTCGGTATCTGGGCAGAAAGGAGGAGGGATCTGTGGGCACGGCTGCGGTGCTGGCGCTCATCGGCTCGTCCGGAGAAAGGGCTAAAGGGCTTCCATTGTCTGTCCCGCCGGGATGCGCCTATAGGGTGTTGGCCGCATCCCACCCGCAACCATGCTCCCCACCTCCGATCTGCACGTGGTGGAGACCCGGCCTCTGGTGGCGCCGGCCATCCTGCACAGCGATCTGCCCCTCTCGGATCGCGCCATTGAAACGGTGCGCCAAACCCGAGAGCGCATCAAGCGGATTCTGCGCGGTGAGGACCAACGCCTGCTGGTGATCGTGGGCCCCTGCTCGGTGCACGATGTGGCCGCGGCTGAGGAGTATGCCGGTGCCGTGGCGCTGATGCGCGAGCGCTTCAAGGACAGCCTTGAGGTGGTGATGCGGGTGTATTTCGAGAAGCCCCGCACCACCGTGGGCTGGAAGGGCTTGATCAATGATCCACAGCTCGACGGCAGCTACGACATCAACACCGGCCTGCGCCGGGCCCGGGGCCTGCTGCTGCACCTGGCTGAGCGCGGCTTGCCGGCAGCCACCGAGCTGCTGGATCCGATCGTGCCCCAGTACATCGCAGATCTGGTGAGCTGGACCGCCATCGGTGCGCGCACCACCGAGAGCCAAACCCACCGGGAGATGGCCTCCGGGCTCTCGATGCCAATCGGCTTTAAAAACGGCACCGATGGTGGTGTGACCGTGGCCATCAACGCCATGGAAGCGGCGGCGCGGCCCCACCATTTCCTTGGCATCAATCGCCAGGGCCATGCTTCGATCATCTCCACCACCGGCAACCCCGATGGCCACCTGGTGCTGCGTGGTGGTGGCGGTGCCACCAACTACCACCAGGAAGCGATCACGGAGGTGTCGGCCCAGCTGCAGGCTGCCGGTTTGCCCCATCGGGTGATGGTGGATTGCAGCCATGGCAATTCCAATAAGGATTACCGCCGCCAGGGCGAGGTGCTCGAATCGGTGGCGGCCCAGGTGCGAGCGGGGTCCCTTTCGGTGCTGGGCGTGATGCTCGAGAGCAACATCGTGGCGGGCAATCAGAAGCTGCCCTCCGATCTCAGCCAGCTCACTTACGGTCAGAGCATCACCGATGCCTGCATTGATCTGGCCACCACTGAGCAGCTGCTGCAGCAATTGGCTGCTGCGGTGCCAGTCACGGTGTGAGCCCACTGATTTGAATTCCTGTATCCGAAAACACGCGCGCTCCGCAGCTGGCGCCTAGGTTTCAGACCACCGCCGGGAGGCGCGTCATGGCCTTGCTGCTGCAGTTTTTCGGGATCAGCGATCCTGTTCATCTCTTTGAACTGGAGCAGCGCTATCCCCGCGGACCGGTGTTTGCAGGATTTCGTCCCTGTCAGCTCGATCGGTTGCTCAGTTGGGGGCAGCAGGCTGCCAACTCCCGCCAGTGGGAACCTGATCAGGTGCATCAGGCGGTGCTGCGTGGCTGGCTGGAGCGGGAGGATTTGATCCGTCAGTGGCAGCGGCTGTTGGGCAGTGCTCCTGATGATCAGGTGCTGGTCACCGGCCTGGGCAGTGAGCGCGATTGGCAGCAGCGCTGTGAGCAGATGTTCCAGGTGTGAAGCGGCTGGCCTCAGGCCCCCAGTTTTGAGCCCAGCAGGGCCACCCCAAGCGGCACGCTGAGGTTGTCGAGACCACCCCAGCTGAGCTGTTCCAGGGCTGTGGCTGCACTGGCCATGGCCAGCAGGGCTGGCCAGGGAATGCCCCGCAGCAAGCTGGCCAGCACCAGCAGGCTCACGAGGGCCATGGCTGCTGTGCCCAACAGCGATTTGGTTTGGCCCAGCAGCCGCCAGCGCTGGGAGGGCAGATTGGCGCCCACCAGGCCGGCGATTCCATCACCAAGGGCCATCACCAGCACCGCTGCGCTCACCAGTTGCGCCTGCTGCGGCCAGCCCAGCGCCACCAACAGGGTGATCGAGAGGCCGTAGGCAATGGTGCCGGCACTGCGGCGATCCACATCCTCCACGGCGGGCAGCCATTGGGTGCGGTGATTGAGCAGGGCCAACAGCGTGGCAACGGCGGCAGCAGGGAGGGCCACCTGCCGCGGAATCTCCAGCCACCAGGCCAGCGGCACGGTGAACCCGGCGCCAATGTGCACAATCTTGCGGCTCAGCTCCCGCTGTTGCGGCCAAAGTTGCCGCGCCCCAAGGGCCAAGACCAGCACGGCAGCCAGCCACAGCCCTGCCAGGAGAAGGCCGAAACCAGGATTCAACTCAAGCCGCCTGCTGTTGGTTGGTGATCACCCGCAATTTGGAGATGGCCTTGGCTTCCAGTTGGCGCACCCGCTCGCGCGACACATTGATCTGGCGACCAATCTCCGCAAGGGTGAGGGGTTCGGCTCCTTCCAGTCCGAAGCGCAATTTGAGGATCTTTTGCTCGCGCTCATTGAGCTGCGTGATCCAGGTGCCCAGGTGTTCTTTTTGGATGCGGCGATCCATGCTGTCCATCGAGTCGCTGCTCGAAGGATCTGGAATCAGTTCTCCCAGGGTGCTGCGATCCTCCTCGCCGCGGGCATGGGCATCGAGCGAGGCGCAGGGGGCGCTCTGGCTCAGCAGTTCCTCCAGCTCATCGGGCTCCATGCCCATGGCATGGGACAGTTCAAGGCGATTGGGCTGGCGTCCGAAGCGATGGCTCAATTCACGGGTGATACGGCGCAGCTTGGAGAGCTTTTCGCTGATGTGAATTGGTAAGCGAATGGTGCGGGCACTGTTATCGATGGCCCGAGTCATGCCTTGGCGGATCCACCAATAGGCATAGGTGGAGAATTTGTAACCCATGGCGGGGTCGAACTTATCGACGGCGCGTTCAAGACCGATCGCCCCTTCTTGCACTAAATCGAGGAGTTCTAATCCTTGATTTTGATATTTCTTGGCGACACTCACAACCAGCCGAAGATTGGCGGCCATCATGCGATCTCGGGCCCGGGTGCCCATGCGAATTTGCTGGCGCTGCTTGGGGGTGCGTTCCGCCGGAGCAACCTCTGACAGACGCTTCATCAGCTGGACCTGATGGGCCAGTTCAATTTCCTCAGCGGCTGTGAGTAACGGCACGCGGCCAATATTGCTGAGATACCAACCAATTGAATCGGTGCTGAGGCGCCCGCCACCACGGCTGGTAGAGCGTTGCGTGCGTGGGCGAGACCTTGGGCCAGAGGCCTCCGATCCGTTCTCCAGAGGTGTCCCCATCACCCTGGCCTCCTATTAATTTGGCCAGAATTTAGCACTCCGAGCCGGGTTGAATCGGTGTATTTAGAAAGACAATCTGGATTTCCTGTGAATCGCAGTTAATCGCAAATACAGCCCTGTTTGAAGCGAGATTCAGGTGAAATTACTGAGAAAGCAGCCTCATTTTCTTCAAGTTGATGTGAAGTAATCGCAATCTTGTGTTGCTTGTTACTGCGTTAGAGCCCCTGGCCCTGAACGGAACGCCAACTGTGCATCAGGTCCAGTTGGGATTGGTGCTCTTCCCCTTCAGGCTGCCGCTGCTGAAACTGTCCATCGCTGTCCATGTCCCAGGCGTCGCGGTTGTCGTTCAAATAGGTGCGCAGCAGCTCTTCCAGCCGTTCGCGCAGCAGTGGATCCTCCACCGGCGTGACGGCCTCCACGCGGCGATCCAGGTTGCGGCTCATCCAGTCGGCGCTGCCGATGAACACCTCCGCTGCGCCGCCATTGGCGAACCAGAACACGCGGGAGTGTTCCAGGAAGCGGCCGATCACGCTCACCACAGCGATGCTTTCGCTCTGGCCGGCCAGTCCCGGCCGCAGGCTGCAGACTCCCCGCACGATCAGTTCGATCCTGACTCCTGCCCTTGAGGCCGCATACAGCAGGCCGATCAGGCGCGGATCCACCAGGGAATTCATCTTGGCAACGATGTGGCCGCCCCGTCCGGCTTGGGCGTGTTCGATCTCCCGTTGGATCAGCGCTTCCATGCCAGCGCGCAGGGTCACCGGCGCCACCAGCAGCTTGCGGAAGCTTTGCTGCTTCGAGAATCCTGTGAGGTAGTTGAAGAGCTCCACCAGATCCTGTCCCAGTTCCCGGCGGGCGCTCAGCAGGCCTAGGTCGGTGTACAGCCTTGAGGTTTTCGAGTTGTAGTTGCCGGTGCCGATGTGCACGTAGGAGCGCAACTCCTCCTTCTCACGCCGCAGCACCAGGGTGATTTTGGTGTGGGTCTTGAGCCCGATCACGCCATAGACCACGTGAACGCCGGCATTTTCGAGCTGGCGCGCCCAGATGATGTTGTTCTCTTCGTCGAAACGGGCCTTCAGCTCCACCAGAGCCATCACCTGCTTGCCCTGTTCCGCTGCCCGGATCAGGGCGCTGATCACCGGTGAATCCTTGGAGACCCGGTACAGCGTCATCTTGATCGCCAGCACCTCGG
>JAYKIT010000072.1:0-5946 GCA_035285765.1 Synechococcus sp.
CAGCTGAAGATCATCTGTTGGTTGCTGGAATTTGCTTTGCAGCGAGCTAACAAGGTTGGAGAGTGACGCGGCTTTGAGCCGTGACGATGCCGTCATGGTGGAACCGGTTTCGGTCTTTCGCGCTGCCACGGAGACGCCTCAGCGTGATCGCCTGACGCTGGATAGTTCCTTGCGCCGTTGGTTCAGCCGCAACATCGGTTTGTGGCGTTCCAGGCGGCTGTATTTCTTCGAAGATGATGAAGCCATGCGCGTGGACATGATGTTGCGCGTGGAAGCGTTCAGTGAGCCGGTGGAGGGGGAGGCGGCCTATCGATTTACTTGGTGGCCAGAGAAAGAATATGATTTTTTTGATAAGAATCCCCGTTACGTGCGCGAAGGGGTGATGGAGGCCTATCTCTGCGGCCATCAGTTGCGCCGCAGTCGTGGCTATCTCTGTGGCTCTCCCACCAAAAGTCAGATCCGCCAGGTGGACGAGCACGAGTTGGTGTTCGAATCTCACTACCTCGAGTGGGACATCCTTGAGCACATCCGCTTGGTGGATATGGATCGTTTTCGCTCGCGTTCGATCTATTCCTGGTGCAATGGTGAGCTGGCGCTTGCGGAGATTCACCATGAATCCCGGGTTGAGGAATCCTGAATTCCGTTGCCGCTTGCTCACATGGCTCTTGCCAGTTGCTGGCGAACTCGCTAAACAGAATCAACTCTCAGGGGTTGATGTCATGGCTGCCAGCTTTGTAACTGCTCAGGAACCCAGTGTGTGGCTCGATGAAATCAGTGAAGAGGAGCTTCTCTTCCTTGAGCAATTCATGCCCGAGCAGCTCGAAGCCAAAGCCCGCGAGCTTGAGCAGGATCCTGTGATCCTCTCCCTGGCGTCTGAAATGGGTGACAGGTTCCAACTCGAGCAGGCCGCTTGAGCTTGATGGGCGAACATATTCAGCGAAATCCTTTGGCCCTGACCATGCGCCAGTTTTTGTCCGCTGCTGCCCTGCTGGCAGTGGCCCTGAGCCCGGTGCTGCGGCCTGCCATCGCCCAGGCTGCTCCGGCCACGGAAGAGGAGATGACCCTCTACTCCCGCATTGCCTCCCTCAATGCCTGTTTGGCTGTGTCCAACGGCATTGATTTCAAGAAGGCCATTGGGATTGCAGGAGAAACCCTGACCCAAACCATTCAGGGTCAGAACGGTGGTGCGATCCAGCAGGTGGGGGCTGAGCCGCTGCCGATTGAGGATCTGCGCAAGGGGTCGATCAATTCAGTGCTGATCGCGGTGGCCCAGGTGTGCCCTGATCAGATGCCGAAGGACGTGCGCGCGAAGATCGAGGAGGCGCTCAAGTCGTCGGGTGGCGGCGGCAACTGAGCCCTTGCACCCCTCTGCTGAAACGCCAGAGTGGAAGCCGCTGAACTGAAGCGGCGTGCGGGAACCTGAAGCAGTGCAACCGGTGCGGCTGGAGGATTACCAGCCGCCTCAGCTGTTGGTGGAGCAGGTGCATCTCACGGTGCAGCTGTTTGCTGACCATGCCCTGGTTCAGGCCCGCTTGGATCTGCATGCAGCGCAACCGCTCAGTCAGCTCCAGCGTTGGCCAGCTGTTGCGATGCAGCTTCAGGAGTTCCGCATCGATGGCATTGTTGCCGATCCAGCGTTCTGGCGCCATCACGACGATTGTTTGGAGTTTGCTCCGGAGTTGCTGCCTGGAGCCGGCCCCTGGTGCATGGAAACCCTCGTTCGCCTCGAGCCTGCGGCCAACGGCAGCCTCGAGGGGCTCTACGTGAGTGGTGGTTTGTTCACCACCCAGTGCGAAGCCGAAGGGTTTCGGCGCATTACGCCGTTTCCCGATCGTCCCGATGTGCTGAGCCGCTACAGCGTGCGCATCGAAGCCGATCAGCACAGTTGTCCTGTGTTGCTGAGCAATGGCAACTGCAGCGCCAGTGGTGCATTGCCCGGTGAGCGTCACTGGGCCCAATGGTGCGATCCCTTCCCCAAGCCCTGCTACCTGTTTGCTTTGGTGGCTGGTCGCCTGGTTGAGGTGCGCGATCACTTCGTGACCGCATCAGGTCGCCAGGTGGTTCTGCGTATTCACGTGGAGCCCGGCGATGAGGGGTTGTGCGCCCATGCCATGGCGAGCCTCAAGCGCAGCATGGCCTGGGATGAGCAGGCCTTTGGGCTGGAGTACGACCTCGATGAGTTCAATCTTGTTGCGGTGCGCCACTTCAATATGGGCGCGATGGAGAACAAGAGCCTCAATATCTTTAATTCAAAGTTGGTGCTGGCTGACGCTGAAACAGCCACTGATGCTGAGCTTGAGCGAATTGAAAGTGTGATCGGCCATGAGTATTTTCATAACTGGACGGGCAATCGGGTGACGTGCCGTGATTGGTTCCAGCTTTCACTCAAGGAGGGTTTAACTGTTTTCAGGGACCAGGAATTCACGGCTGATTTGCATGATCCCGCGCTCAAGCGAATCGATGATGTGGCGATGTTGCGTGCGGCGCAATTCCCGGAAGACGATGGGCCAACCGCGCACCCTGTGCAGCCTCAGCACTACATCGCGATCGATAATTTCTATACCACCACTATTTATGAAAAAGGGGCTGAGCTGATTCGCATGCAACGTACCCTGCTGGGGCGTGAGGCGTTTCTCAAAGGGGTGCAGCTGTATCTGCGCCGCCACGATGGTCAGGCGGCCACCTGCGAACAGTTCGTGACGGCGCTTGAGGATGCCTCTGGTCAGTCGTTGCAGCAGTTCCGCCGTTGGTACCTGCAGGCTGGGACCCCGCGCCTGCAGGTGCAGCAGCACTGGGATGGAGAGCGCGGCGTGCTGCAGCTCACCCTGCGTCAGGAGCATCGCCCCAGTCCTGGCCAGCCCCAGAAGCAGCCGGTGCCGATTCCGGTGGCCATCGGCCTGCTCGATCCAGCTGGGCAGGAGCTCCGCGATGAGCTGCTGGTGCTGATTGAGAGCCAACAGAGTTGGACATTTGACGACTTGCCCGCTGGGCCAACAGCGCCGGTGCTGTCGCTGTTGCGGGGCTTTTCGGCGCCGGTGCGGCTTGAGGGGGTGAGGCCCCAGCAGGAGCTGCTGCTGTTGCTGCGGCATGACCGTGATCCGGTGAGCCGCTGGGATGCGGCTCAGCAGCTCTGGCAGCAGAGCCTGCTCAACCCCACCGCCGAGCTCAACCAGCAGCTCGAGCAATGCGGTGCCGAGTTGCTCAGCGCTTTGGTGGCTGGTGATTCGCTGTCGCTTTCAGCGGGGTTGCTCGCCGAGCTGTTGGCGGCACCTTCACGTCAGGACCTGGAGGCTGCCTGTCTAGCGGCCGGGCAATGCCCCGATCCGCCGCAGCTGGAGCAGGCCCTGTTGCAGCGTCGCCGCTGGTTGGGCCAGGCGCTGAGGCCACAACTGCAGGCGTTGCTCCAGTGGTGCCAGCCGCAGTTGCAGCAGCAGTGGCCTGGGGGGGTGGCTCAGCGCCGTCTCCAGGGCCTGGCCTGGGCCTGGCTCGTGGCAGCTGGTGATGCGCAGGCTCGCCAGGCGGCAGCGGCAGCGGTATCCGGTCCATCGATGACCTTGGCCCGCGCTGGCCTGGAGGCTTTGCACCCCTGGGAGTGCCCTCAACGCCAGCAGGCCATGGAGGCCTTTGCCCAACGCTGGCAGCGACGACCGGTGATTCTCGACAGTTGGTTTTCGCTGGAGGCCTCCACCCCATTTGGTGATGCCATCTCCCGCGCCCAGTCCCTGCTGGCTCACCCCCGCTTTGATCCGCAGGCCCCCAACAGCTTGCGGGCCGTGCTGGGCGGCTTTGCGCGTTGTGCCCGCTCGTTTCATAACCCCGATGGCAGCGGTTATCGCTGGCTGGCTGAGCAGGTGCTTCAGGTGGATCAGAGCAATCCGATCACCGCATCACGCATGCTCAAGCTGTACATGGGCTGGCATCGCTACAGCCCGCAGCGCCAGGCCAGCATGCGCGCCAGCCTGGAATGGCTTGAGCAGCGTCTGGCTTCAGCCAACAGTCAGGAAGTGGTGCGCCAGTGCCTTGGTGCTGATGGCCCCTAGCGCTTCCAGCTTGGGGCTTGCAGCGTGTAGCTCACCTTGGAGAAATAGCGGCTCAGGGGAGGGGACTGTCCCTGGCCTTTCCAGCGCAGCTGCAGTTTCAGTTGGGTTGGTGTGCTGGCGGGATTAATGGGCCCTGTTGGCGGTTGTTGTCTGGCCTGCAGATACTGGAGCAACTCATCGTTGTTGGCGGGAACCGGGGCCAGCGGCAATTGCTGCGCTGCGGCGGGCACCAGGCGGTAGGCCTCGAAGTGGCCATCGGCATAGTTCACGCGAACGCGCACCACAAAGGGGGGGCGATAGAGCAGCTTGCTGAGCTTGTAGAGCCAGGTGGGTTCGAAGTGGAAGCTGATGCTGGTGCCCGCTGGCAGATCCGCAGGCAGGTTCACCACGGCGCTGGTGTTGCGGTTCCCGCGCAGATCAAAGCTGCCCTCAAGCAGGGTGTGTTCGCTCACCTGCACCGGTTGGTTGGCCAGTTCCAGCACCAGCGATCCCTTGCTGCCGCGGTTGCGCAGCTGGTAATGGCGGGCGATTTCGCTCAGGGCCGGGCCGTCGAGGCCCACCGATGGCCATCGGTTATCAATCATGTTGCGGCTGAGGATCACAAAATCCGGCCGTTGCTGATTGGTAGCTGAGAAAAAGGCGCGATTGAGCTCCAGCAGTTCGGGCGAATAGGCATTGAGCGAGTGGGGCATCGGCCGTGGCGTGTAGCGCAGGCCGTTTGCCACCAGATCAGTGGTGTCCCAGGGCAGAAGATCGGTGCGGCTGCCGGGCGGCAGTGCGAATTGCTCCACCAGATCGCTGCGGCTGGCCAGGTGATCGAGCATGTTGTGCCGCTGTTGGTTCAGCTTGGCCTGGCCCGCTGAGCCGCTGTTGGCCTGAATAAAGGCTTGTAGCCCCTGCACATGCAGGGCCCTGTAGAGATTCAGATCCCAGTCGAGCTTGTTGGCGCTGATGTCATAACCGATGGCCGCCGGGATCAGCAGCAGCGGTGTGAGGGTCCAGGAGCGCCAGCGCAACTGCTGCCAGCAGCAGAGCGCAACCAGCACAGCCGCCGTGAGCAGAAACAGCCCAGCCATTGGTGCATGGCCGCCGTCATGGCGCACCATGCCGGCTTTGAAGGGGGCCCAGAACAGCAGCAGGAGCAGCCCTGCGATCGGTAGCAGCAGCCATCGATTGGTGATCCGGAGCCTGGATTGAATGCCTTGTAACGCGAGGATCCCAGTGCCGATGGCGCCCAGCCAATAGGGCAGTTGCATCCAGTCGTTCTTGCGCCGATGGAGGGCCATGGCCTCGCTGTAGCCCGAAACAACATGGCGATTGGCACCGCTGATGTAGGTCCAGGCCTGCGCCGGATCCATCCCAGAAGGCGCCAGGGCCAGCAGGGCTGTGCCTGGAATCAGAATGGCTTGAATCAGTTTGCGCAGCGGTGAGAGCCTGGGCTGGCTCAGTTCAACCCCAGCCAGCACCAGCAGAGCCGCGGCGGCTGCGGGGGTGAACGACAGCTTGGTGAAGATGCCGATCCAGAGGCTGGTGGTCAGGCAGAGATAGCTGGGTAGGGCAATCGGAGCTTGTTTGAACCGCAGGATGGCGGTGAACACCACCGTGAAACAAAAGCTGGCAAAGAGGGTGTCGAGCCGTTGGGCACTCAACAACGCCACCAGCAGCAGGTAAAGCCAGCTCAAGGGTTGGCCGATCAGCTGTCGCACGCTGAGCATCGCTGCACCCCAGCCCAGGCCATAGATCCAGCGCCCGAACACGAAGCAGTTGAGGTTCTCGCTCAGTTGCCCGGTGTAGAGCTGGTGATAAGGCCCGAAGGTGAACACCACATCGCTGCCGAAGCTGCGGCCCTGGTCGGTGGCCTGCACCAGCGCTTCCACCCAGCCTGGATCCAGCCCCACCCAGGGCA
>JAYKIT010000073.1:0-3827 GCA_035285765.1 Synechococcus sp.
AGACGTACCACTCCGACGGCACCTTCCGCTCCTCACCACGTGGTTGGTTCACCTTCGGCCATGCCACGTTCGCGCTGCTCTTCTTCTTCGGCCACATCTGGCACGGTGCCCGCACCCTCTACCGCGATGTGTTCGCAGGTATCGATCCTGACCTGGGTGAACAGGTTGAGTTCGGCCTCTTCCAGAAGCTGGGCGACAAGTCCACCCGTCGTCTACCCGAGGGCTATGTGCCCCCGGCAGGCACCCCCCTCAGCTGACCACTCCGGAGAACAACACCGATGGAGAGCTTCGCTTACATCCTCATCCTTGCCTTCACCCTAGGCACCCTCTTCTTTGCGGTTGCCCTGCGTGATCCCCCCAAAATCGGCAAGTGATTGCCGATCCTTTCAACCCCCTGCCCCCGGCAGGGGGTTTTTTCATGTCTCAGCAGCCGATCCAATCTCGGCCAGTCTCACCGCAGCCCAGGGGGTCTGCGGCAACAGCAGGCGAGACCCATGTGCTGCGGGGGGTTCTCAAAGGTCCTCAGCGTGTCTAAACTCGGCCTGCTTCCAGTCAACAGTTGTGCAGTGCCCGTCCTGCCAGCACAGTGATAGCCGGGTGCTCGAATCACGGGCAGCCGATGCAGGCCGCAGTGTGCGCCGGCGGCGGGAATGCCTGAACTGTGAAACCCGGTTCACCACCTACGAACGGGTGGAAACCATGCCGATCACGGTGGTGAAGCGCAGCGGCAATCGCGAAGCCTTCAGCCGCGGCAAGCTGCTCACTGGCCTGTTGCGGGCCTGCGAAAAAACAGGCCTGGAAACCAGCCGCCTGGAATTGCTGGTGGATGAAATCGAACTGCAACTGCAGCAGCGCAACCAAAAAGAAATCAACAGCCAGGATGTTGGCAATCTGGTGCTTGAGGAACTGGGCCATCTGAGCGAGGTGGCTTACGTGCGATTTGCTTCGGTGTACGGCAAGTTCAGCGGCGTCAGTGATTTCATGCGCACGCTCGAGGCCTTGCAGCAACGCCACGATGATCAACGGGAGCTGGCAGGCATCAGCTGATAGGGTGGTGGGCTGACACTGAGCTCGGCGGGCTCAGATGATCTTCACCAATCGCCCTGCTTCCGGCAGGCCGCCGCGTCTCCATGACCGTGACCCCCTCCTCTGAATCCACAGCTCCCGAGCTGGAGCAGGATCTCAGCAGCACCGAAGCCACCGAACAGGATGGCGCCCTGCTGGATGTGGACCAAAGCCTTGATGCCATGGCCCATGACCTGGCCGATGACATCCCCGAGGAGGTGCCCACGGCCGACGATGGCAAGCGCATCCCCAGCGCCAACAGCGACGACGTGGGCTTCACGCTCGACGAATTCGCCGCGCTGCTGAGCAAGTACGACTACCACTTCAAACCCGGTGACGTTGTTAACGGCACCGTGTTCAACCTGGAGCCCAAGGGTGCTCTGATCGACATCGGCGCTAAAACCGCCGCCTTCATGCCCCTGCAGGAGGTGTCGATCAACCGGGTGGAAACCCTCGAGGAGGTGCTGGAACCCGGCGAAACCCGCGAGTTCTTCATCCTCAGTGAAGAGAACGAAGACGGTCAGCTCTCCCTCTCGATCCGCCGCATCGAGTACCAGCGTGCCTGGGAACGTGTGCGTCAGCTGCAAAAGGAAGACGCCACCATTTACAGCGAGGTGTTCGCCACCAACCGTGGTGGTGCCTTGGTGCGGGTGGAAGGCCTGCGCGGCTTCATCCCCGGCAGCCACATCAGCACCCGCAAGCCCAAGGAAGAGCTGGTGGCTGAATTCCTGCCCCTGAAATTCCTGGAGGTGGATGAGGAGCGCAACCGCCTGGTGCTCAGCCATCGCCGCGCTCTGGTGGAGCGCAAGATGAATCGCCTCGAGGTGGGCGAAGTGGTGATCGGCACCGTCCGCGGCATCAAGCCCTACGGCGCCTTCATCGATATCGGCGGTGTGAGCGGCCTGCTGCACATCTCCGAAATCAGCCACGAGCACATTGAAACGCCGCACTCGGTGCTCAATGTGAACGACCAGATGAAGGTGATGATCATCGACCTCGACGCCGAGCGCGGTCGGATCTCCCTCTCCACCAAGGCCCTCGAGCCCGAACCCGGCGACATGCTCACCGATCCCCAAAAGGTGTTTGATAACGCCGAGGAGATGGCCGCCCGTTACAAGCAGATGCTCATGGAGCAGGCCGACGAGCACGAGATGCAATACGAGTAATCGCACTCCCTCCCACCGACCTGGTGCTGTTCGACAAGGACGGCACCCTCTGCCGCAGTGACGGCTACCTCTGCGCCCTGGCCCTGGCCAGGGCGCAGTTTTGCGTGGAGCTCTGCGGTGATCCCCAGCTGCAGCAGCCCCTGCTGCAGGCTTACGGCCTGCGCCATCAGCAGCTCGATCCCGCCGGTTGCACCGCCGTGGCGAGCCGTGATGACAACCTGATCTCCACCGCCACGGTGCTGGCGGCCGCTGGCCACAGCTGGAGCCAATCACGCCAGTGGGCAGAACAGGCCCTGCGGTTGGCCGATGCCCAACTGGGCGAGCGCAAGGCCCAGCTCACCCCACCCCTGGCCGGGCTTGAAACAGCGCTGGAAACATTGCAGCAACGCGGCGTGGTGCTGGCGGTGATCAGCAGCGACCGCGGCCCCAGCATTGAGGCCTTCCTTGAGGCCCATGGGCTCAGGCACTGGTTCAAAGCGGTGCACGGCTGCGAACGGCGCCCGCGCAAACCGGACCCGGCTGCAGCCCTGAAGCTCTGTCAGGAACTGGGCGTTGAACCGCAACGCTGCGGGCTGATCGGCGATTCAGCTGATGATCTGGCCATGGCGGCAGGTGCCCAACTGGGCTGGAGCCTGGCCTTCACCGGTGGCTGGAGCCGCCCACTGCCATTGCAGGGGAGCCACGGGGCCATCGCCTGTTGGAGCGAACTGCCTGAGCTGTAACCTGCCGCTCAGCAAACGTTTGGCATGGCCCGTTACGTCTTTACCTCCGAATCGGTCACGGAGGGACACCCCGACAAAATCTGCGATCAGGTGAGTGATGCGGTGCTTGATGCCCTGCTGGCTCAAGATCCAGCCAGCCGGGTGGCCTGCGAAACGGTGGTGAACACCGGCCTCTGCCTGATCACCGGCGAAGTCACCACCACAGCTCGCGTGGATTACAACACGCTGGTGCGGGGTGTGATCGAAGAGATCGGCTACAGCGGTGCCCGCGCCGGTGGTTTCGACTCCAACAGCTGTGCTGTGCTGGTGGCCCTCGACCAGCAATCCCCCGACATCGCCCAGGGGGTGGATGAAGCCGATGACCACGCCGGCGACCCGCTCGACAAGGTGGGAGCTGGCGACCAGGGCATCATGTTCGGCTACGCCTGCGATGAAACGCCGGAGCTGATGCCACTGCCGATCAGCCTGGCGCACCGACTCTCGCGTCGCTTGGCGGAAGTGCGCCACAACGGCACGCTGAACTACCTGCTGCCCGATGGCAAAACCCAGGTAAGCGTTGTCTATGAAGACGACCAACCGGTGGCCATCGACACCATCTTGATCTCCACCCAACACGTGGCCGAGATCGATGGCATCTCCGATGACAAGGGGCTGCGGGAACGCATTGCCGCTGACCTCTGGACCCATGTGGTGGAACCCGCCACGGCCGATCTCAGCCTCAAGCCCAGCAAGGAGAGCACCAAATATCTGGTGAACCCCACCGGCAAGTTCGTGGTGGGCGGCCCCCAGGGCGATGCCGGCCTCACCGGCCGCAAGATCATCGTGGACACCTACGGCGGCTATGCCCGCCACGGCGGCGGCGCCTTCTCCGGCA
>JAYKIT010000074.1:0-12448 GCA_035285765.1 Synechococcus sp.
TGCGTTCCCTGATGCAAGCCAAGATTTTTTGAGCCATGTCCCTGCGCGACCTCATCGATCGGCTGCTGGGCCGTCAACAGGCCAGTGCCACCACCGCCAAGCACCGCCTGCAGCTGGTGCTGGCCCACGACCGCAGCGACCTCAATCCGGAGCTGATGGAGCAGATGCGCCAAGAGATTCTCGAGGTGGTGAACCGCTACGTGGAACTCGACCTCGATGGCGGTGCCGTGAGCCTCGAAACCGAAGAGCGCACCACAGCCCTGGTGGCCAACCTGCCAATCCGCCGCGTCCGTGAGAGCGTGACGAGCCCCACCGCCACGGCAGAGCAGGCTGATCAAGCCACCAGCGAGCAAGCGCCAGTAAGCTGAGGCGCGTGCCGGCTTAGCTCAGCGGTAGAGCAGCGCTTTTGTAAAGCGAAGGCCATCGGTTCAAATCCGTTAGCCGGCTTCTTCAGAGGCCCCCTGCGGGGCTTTTTCCCTCCAGCCAGGCCAAAATGGCTGTGGTTGTGCCGGGTCTGCAGTGTTGAAACCGCTTTGTGCTCCGTTGGTGGGTGCGGCTGCTCTGGTGCTGGGCCTGGGCCCAGTGGCCATCGAACCGCAACAGGCCGTTGCCGCCCCGCTGCTGGCCCAAGCCCGCACCACCGTGCTCAGCGATGCTGCTGCGCGCCAGGCCGCAGAGCGCATCCTTGAGGCGGTGCGCCAGAAGGATGGCCAGCTGCGCTACTCCCAGTTCGCCACGGCGCTACAGAAAACCAGCAGCCCCCAGATGGTGCAACTGAGCCTGGATCGCTGGCCGGAGCTGGAGAGCTGGAGCATCGAAACCGTGCGCTCGGGCTTGCGGGGCAACACCTCGGTGGAAGTGCTGCTCAAGTTCGCCACCGGCACGCGCAAGGCCACCTTGGTGCTCAACCCCGAGGGCAAGCTGGAAGCCCAGGCGCTTGATTTTGCTGATAAGCCCTCTGTGAAGGTGGCCAGGGCTTTCATGCAGGCCGTGATCGATGGCCAGTTCGTGACCGCCCGCAGCATGCTTGCCCTGCCGCTGCAGAAGGAGATCAGCCCCTCCGCCCTGCAGCAGAAGTGGCTGGGACTGCAGCAGAGCACCGGCAATTTCCAGAAGATCGATGATGTGCTCGAGGCCGACCACGGCAGCGAAGGAACCCTGGTGCTGGTGGAAACCGAGTTCACCCGCATGACCGACAACATCTTCGTGATCCTCGACAAGAGCAACACAATCACCGGGGTGGACTTCCCGATCGACGCCCGGGTGCGCTGATGGCCCGCCTCTCCTTGCTGCTGCTTCCGGCCGCCCTGCTGCTGGCTGCCCCCGCGGTGGGGCAGCCCAGCGAGCAGCCGTGCCGCATCTGGAGTGTGCCGGAAGCCATGAGTTACAAGGGGCTCTGCAAAGTGATGCGCAAGGGCAGCCACACCTCCCTATCAGCGCCCCATGCCCTCAGCGGCCAGCGCAAAACCATCGAGCTGAGCCCCTCGGGGCGGCGCCGGGTGGATGTGCGAGGCCGCAGTGGCAATGGAGCTCCCAACTCCTGGGGCGAAGCCCGCAAGGTGGGCAAGAGCTGCTGGGTGGGCAGCGATTTCGGCCTCTGCCTCTAAAAGAGCAGTCGCTCAGCGGGAGAGCAGCACCGACATCGGCGCAGCCAGCACCACGTGCTCGCTCACCCGTTCGATGCTGCCATCGAGCGACCACACCGCACCGGCAAGAAAATCAATGAAGCGCTGGGCGCTGTGGGGATCGAGCGCTTCAAGATCCACCACGATCGTGGCGTGGGATTGCAGCAGATGCACAGCACGTTCCATCTCCTCGACCCGCTGGGGCCGAAGCAGGATGATTTCAACAGGAGCGTGCCGAGGAGAAAACATGGAAACACTCTGTCGCCAGAACGCTACAGATGCGTAAAACGAATATTGATTCTGTTTTTAATGGTTTCTCAAGGCTCTGCCACCCCCCCTCGGCGCTGAATCGAGCCCACCCCAGAGCTGAGCGGCTCAACTCACCAGGCGCAAACGCAAGCGCAGCAGCGCCCGCTTCTCGATCTGGCGCGCCCGCTCACGGCTGCAACCCAGGGCATCGCCCACCACGCTCAACTTGGCTCGCTGGGCGGTGAAATAACGCAAGCGCAGCACCGTGCGGTCCCGCGGCGGCAGGTGCTGCAGCTGGGTGTCAATCCGGTTGAGATGGTCGCACCGCTCCAAACGCTCCATCGGTGAGGGCTGCAGCGCTGGCAACAACTCGATCAAATCGCTCTCACCACCGCCCACGGGGGCATCGAGCGACACCGCATCTGGGGCCATGCGCAGCGCCAGGGCCGCCGCCGCCAAGGGCAGCTTGGCCTCGAGGGCTAGCGCCTCCAGGGAGGTGGCCTGCCCCTGGCGCGAGAGGGTTTCACGGGCCCGGCCAAGGGCCCGCAGCTGCTGGTTCACATGGATGGGCAGCCGCAGCGTGCGGGCTTTGGTTTCCAAACCCCGGGTGATCGCCTGGCGGATCCAGTTCCAGGCATAAGTGCTGAAGCGGTACCCCAAGGTGGGGTCAAATTTCTCAACCGCCCGGATCAATCCCAGCGAGCCCTCCTGCACCAGATCCATCAGCTCCAGGCCCCGCCCCTGGTAGCCCTTGGCCACCATCACCACCAGGCGCAGATTGGCCTGGATCATCCGCTCTCTGGCGCGCTGGGCTCGGCGCAATTCACGGCGCTGCGGGGGGCTGAGCGGCAACGGCAACTGCTGCAACGCAGGCAAGCGCTGCACCAATCGGGCCAGCTGCAACTCCTCATCCGCCCGCAACAGGGCATAGCGGCCGATCTGTTCGAGATAGGCCCTCACCGGTTCCGCCATCACCCTCTACCAGCGCGCACCCTCGATATCGGCCCCGCCCAGCGGTGGCAATGGGCTGCGGCGCAAGCGCCCAATCAAGCCCTGGCGCCATCGCGGCGGCCACGGGGCAAAGCCTTTTGCCACAAGGGAAGTGGGCACTGGTTCAGAGTCTTTTCCCCTTTCTGCGTTCTTTCTGAGCCGCTCCCACCACAGCCGCCCAGGCCCATTTCACAATGGCGGTTCACACCAGAAAGGGCAGTCGCCGGCCATGAGGCCCATCTCCATTGAACGCACCTTCGAATCCTGGATCTGGCGCTTCCGCCTGGTGAGCCTGCTGCCGGTGCTGATGAGCCTGCTGGGCAGCGTGGGGTGCTTTGTGATCGGCACCCGCGAAGAACTGCTGGCGCTGCGCCAAATCCTGGCCAATCAACTGAGCAGCGACAGGGCCACGAAAGTGATCGGCACCATGATCGGCGGCATTGATTACTACGTGATCGGCATCGCCCTGCTGATCTTCGGCTACGGCGTGTACGAGCTGGTGATCTCTGAAATCGATGTGCGCAAGCTGCACCAGAACCCCTCGCGCAACAACCTGCTCAACATCGATTCGCTCGAATCGCTCAAGCAAAAGCTCACCAACGTGATCGTGGTGGCACTGATCGTGTCGGCCTTCAAAACGATGATCAGCTTCCAGGTGAGCAACAGCCTGGAGTTGCTGCAGTTCTGCAGCGCCGTGGCCCTGCTGGCCCTCAGCGCCTGGTTGATCGGTCGGGGGCATCAGTAACCAAGGGGCTGCCCAGCAGCAACCACACCAGCGCCAAGAGCGGCAGCCAGCACAACCCCCGGAGGCTGAACAGCCCCTGCAGGCTGAGCATCAACGGCTGCAACAGCCATTCGAACAAGGCCAGCAGCAGCACCACAAACAGCACAAGCCAGCCCACCACCACGCTCGCCTCTGGATCTCAACGTACCGTCAGCCGCAAGGTTGTGCCGGGCGATCGCAGCGTTGACGCAGCTGCAGCAACCAGGCCGACAGCTGCTCGATCGCTTCGGGTTGGAGGCTGTAATACACCCAACGGCCACTGCTGCGCTGGCTGAGCAAGCCGGCTTGGCGCAGCACCCGCAAATGAAACGACAACTTCGACTGGCTCAAACCGAGATCACCGGTGAGGTCACACACGCAACGCTCCCCCTCAGCAAGGGATTCAAGGATCTGCAGGCGCAAGGGATCAGCCAGGGCCTTGAGCCGTGCCCGCGCCTGCTCAGCAGCCAACGCATCGGCAGAGGTAACGGGGCGAACCAATCCATCAAGTTTGGTTGATTTAATTTGGATGGGTTGTGGTGGTGGCTTGCGTTGAAGATAGGAATCAATGGCTTCGGGCGAATCGGACGCCTGGTGTTCCGCGCCCTCTGGGGCCGACCCGGCATCGAACTGGTTCATGTCAATGAAATCGCTGGTGATGCCAAGGCTGGCGCCCACCTCCTGAGTTTCGACTCCGTTCACGGGCGCTGGGATCACAACGTTGTTGCGGGTGATGACACCAGCTTCACTGTGGAGGGAGCCCGGGTGGGCTGGTCCCAGCACAGCGATCCGGTGGCGGTGCCCTGGGATGGGGCCGGCGTGGAGTTGGTGCTGGAGTGCAGCGGCACGATCAAAACGCCAGACACCCTGCAGCCCTACTTCGATCACACCGGCGTTCAACGGGTGATCGTGGCCTGCCCGGTGAAGGGCACGGTCGCCGGCGCTGAAGCACTCAACATCGTGTACGGCATCAACCATCAGCTGTATGAACCGGCCCAGCACCGCCTGATCACCGCCGCCTCCTGCACCACCAATTGCCTCGCCCCGGTGGTGAAGGTGGTGCACGAAAGCTTTGGCATCAGCCACGGGATGATCACCACACTGCACGATCTCACCAACACCCAAGTGCCGATCGATGCCTTCAAAAGCGATCTGCGCCGGGCCCGCTCTGGCCTCACCTCCTTGATCCCCACCACCACGGGATCCGCCAAGGCCATCGGCATGATCTTTCCGGAGCTGCAAGGCAAGCTCAACGGCCACGCCGTGCGGGTGCCTCTGCTGAATGCCTCCCTAACCGATGCCGTGTTTGAACTGAAGCGCGCCGTTGATGTGAATGAGGTGAACGCCGCATTTGCAGCAGCAGCAGCAGATGGCCCCCTCAAGGGAATTCTTGGTTACGAAGAACGGCCGCTGGTGTCGGTGGATTACGTGAACGACAGTCGCAGCTCCATCGTCGATGGCCTCTCCACGATGGTGGTGAATGGCACCCAGCTCAAGGTGTACGCCTGGTACGACAACGAATGGGGCTACAGCAGCCGCATGGCTGATCTCACCTGCCATGTGGTGCAGCTCGCGGCATGACGCTCTCCCCTCTGCAGCAGTACGGCATCGTGACGGCCAACTACTGGGCCTTCACCCTCACCGATGGGGCCCTGCGCATGCTCGTGGTGTTCCACTTCCATGCGCTGGGATACAGCACCCTGGAGATCGCCTTCTTATTTCTCTTTTATGAGTTCTTCGGGGTGGTCACCAACCTCTACGGCGGCTGGATTGGTGCCCGTTACGGCCTGCGGCTCACCCTCTGGGTGGGCACGTTGCTGCAGATCCTGGCCCTGGTGATGCTGGTGCCGGTGGCGGCCAGCTGGCCCAAGCTGCTGAGCGTGGCCTACGTGATGGTGGCCCAGGCCATCAGCGGCATTGCCAAAGACCTCAACAAGATGAGCGCCAAAAGCGCCATCAAAACGGTGGTCCCCGAGACCCCTGACGATCAACAGCAGGGGCAAAAGCAGCTGTTCAAATGGGTGGCGATCCTCACGGGCTCCAAGAATGCACTCAAAGGGGTGGGCTTCTTCCTGGGCGGTGTGTTGCTCACCGGCTTTGGCTTCAACGCCGCCGTGGGCCTGATGGCCGCCGGCCTCGCTCTGGCCTTCCTGCTCACCCTGGTGCTGCCCGGCGACATCGGCCGCATGAAGCAGAAACCAGGCTTCAGCGCCCTGTTCTCCAAATCGGCGGGCATCAATATCCTCTCGCTGGCGCGTTTTTTCCTGTTCGGGGCCCGCGATGTGTGGTTTGTAGTGGCCCTGCCGGTGTTCCTCGAGGCATCCCTGGGCTGGAGCTTCTGGGAAATCGGCGGCTTCCTGGGTCTCTGGGTGATTGGCTATGGCCTGGTGCAAGGCGGGGCCCCGAATCTCCGCCGCCTCTGGGGCCAAACCAACAGCCCTGGGGTGAGCGCCGTGCAGTTCTGGTGCGCCCTACTGACAGCCATTCCAGCCCTGATCGCCATCGCGCTGTGGCGCAACAGTGATCCAGCCATCGCCATCACCGCTGGGCTGGCGGCCTTTGGCGTGGTGTTTGCGATGAATTCCTCGATCCACTCCTACATGGTGCTGGCCTACACCGATGCCGAAAGCGTGAGCCTCAACGTGGGCTTCTATTACATGGCGAACGCCGCTGGCCGCCTGATGGGGACCCTGCTCTCGGGCGCGGTGTTCATGCTCGGCCGCACCGCCAGCGGCGGCATGCAAGCTTGCCTCTGGGTGTCCACCTTGCTGGTGGCTCTCTCATGGCTGAGCAGCCTGCGGCTGCCGGCACTGCCCCGCACAGCCATGGCCAACAGCTGATGCCCTTGCTCCAGAACCGTTTCAGGCCCTTGTTGGCCGAATCACTTGGAACCCTGATTCTGGTCACCACCGTGGTGGGCAGTGGAATCATGGCCGAGCGGCTCAGCACCACCAACACCGGGGTGGCGCTGCTGGGCAACACCCTGGCCACGGCCGCCGTTCTCGTGGTGCTGATCGAGCTGTTGGGCCCCATCAGTGGAGCCCACCTCAACCCAGCGGTGTCGTTGGCTGAACTGGCGCAGGGGCGCTTGAACCGGCAACGCCTGGGGGCCTTCATCGGCGTGCAGGCCATCGGCGCCCTGATGGGGACGACCCTGGCCCATGCCATGTTTCGCATGCCGGTGTTGGGCACCGGCCTGGCCGCCCGCACCGGTCCAGACCAATGGCTTGGTGAACTGGTGGCCACCGCTGGTTTGGTGGTGACAGTGAACTGGGGCTGCTGCAAACCTGCCAAGCGGGTGGCACCACTGGTGGCTCTTTGGATTACCGCCGGTTACTGGTTCACCTCCTCCACTTCCTTTGCCAATCCAGCGGTGACCCTGGCGCGGGCGTTCACCCCCAGCTTCAGCGGGATCCGTCCCCAGGATGTGGCCTGGTTCTGGCTGGCCCAAGTGATTGGCGCCCTGGTGGGGGTGGGCATCAGCCGGCTTCTGGGTTACGCCTGCCGCTCAACGAGCCACTCGGGCGGCAGCTGCACCGCTCCCTGACGCAACACCTGCCAACCCGTTGGCTGCCAGGCCACCACCGTGCTGGCCAACCCCGAACCGGCTGGCCATGGCACAGGAGCCAGCCGCGCCACCTGAGGAAACGCACGCGCCGCCTCAGCGGCACTCACGCAAGCCGGTTGTCCCGAGCGGTTGGCGCTGCTGGTGGCCAGCGGCCCACTGCGCTGCAACAGCTGGCGGGCCGCAGCGCTGGCGGGCACCCGCAACCCCAGACTGCCGCCCCCCTCAGGATTGAGCGCCGCCACTACTGAGCCTTGCGCCGGCAGCACCAGGGTGAGCGCACCGGGCCAACCCAGGGCTGCCAACCGCTGCCAACCCGGTGGCGGCGCCTGCCCCAACGCCTGGATCAGCGCCTGGGGCGAATCCCCCATCAGGATCAGTGGTTTATCAGCCGGGCGCTGCTTCAGCTGCCAGATGCGACCGGCAGCAGCGGGAATGGCCGCCAGAGCCGGCAACGTGTCGGTGGGGAACAGGGCCGGCTCACCCTGCTGCAACTGGACGGCCAGCTGTTCAAAGCTCAGCAGGGTCATGGCTGGGGAGCGCGGGCCAGGGCAAAGCGCAGCTTGCCCTCCAGATCATGGGCCGGGCGGCACTGCTGAAGACCAGCCTGTTGCAGCAACACCAGCACCGCAGCCGATTGGTCGTGGTGGTGCTCAAGCAGCAGCCAGCCGCCGGGACTGAGCATGGCAGGAGCGCCAGCAATGATCAGGCGCAGCGCATCGAGTCCATCGGCACCACCATCGAGGGCAAGGCGCGGTTCGTGCTCGCGCACCAACGGTTCGAGCCCATCCACCACGGCCGAAGGGATGTAGGGGGGATTGCTCACCACCAGCTGCAAGCGACCAGCCAGGGGCGCGAGCGGCTCCCACCAATCACCCTGGCACCAATGCAAACTGCCGTGGGGCTGGGCCAAATCCGCTCCATTGGCCTGGGCCAGCATCAGGGCATCGGCACTGCAATCCACCGCCCAGCCTTCACTGGCAGGCCACTGACGCGCCAACGCCAGGGCCAAGCAACCTGATCCGGTACCAAGATCTGCCCAACGCTGCGGACTGCACCCCGTGGCAACCGCCAGCTCCACCAGCAACTCGGTTTCCTGGCGCGGGATCAGCACCGCTGGCGACACCCGCAGCTCAAGATCGCGCCAGGGAGCACGCCCCACCAGGTGCTGCAGGGGCACCTGCTCCTGGTGATGGCGCTGCCAGAGCTGTTCGAGATGCTGCAGCGAACAGCGCAGCTCCAGCGCCTGCTCAGGGTGTAGAAGGCTGGCCTGCAGCTGCCGCCAAGCCAGCCCGCCCTCCAGCTCCAACAACCAATCAAGCGCCGAGGCGCCAGCGCTGCCCCAGGCCAGCTGTTGCCGCCGCCAGCGCTGCAGCTCGGCGCCGCTCAGCCGGCCCATGGCGCGCCCCTCAACAGGAGACACCATTCTGCCGAGGCCGCCAGCACAGCCCCGGGGCAGGCTCCAGCAGCCCAGCACTCTCCAGCTCGAGCAACTGAGCCGCCAGGGCAGCCGCCGATTGACCGGTGCGCTGGAGCAGTTGCTCAAAACTGCAACCTGTGCCGATCAGCGGCAGCAAGGGATGGAGCACAGGCGCCAGCGCCGCAGGCTCCAGCGCCAGCGGCGGCTCCGCCGCCAACTGCTGCAGCCAGCGGCTGGGCTCCAGCAGCGGCTGGGCACCCAAGCCCAGCAGCCCATTGCTACCGGCCGCCGACTCCCGATTGGCATCGGCTGGCACCACCCACAGCGGCCGCCCCAGCCGCTGGGCCCACTGCGCCGCCTGCAGAGCCCCGCTGCAGCTGGGGCATTCCACCACCACCACCGCGCTGGCCAGGGCCACCAGCAGGCGATTGCGGCGGGCAAAGCCAGCGCGGCCCAAGGCTGCCCCAGGCTGCTGTTCACTGATCAGCAGCCCCGCTTGCGCCACCTGCTGCTGCAAGGCCCGGTGATGGCGCGGATACACGCGCTCCAACGGTGTGCCCAGCACCGCCACCGGCTGACCACCGGCTTCCAAACAACCGCGATGGGCTTCGGCATCAATGCCTTCTGCCAGGCCGCTGAGCACAGGCCAACCCGCCTGGGCCAGGCTGCGACCCAACAGCCGCGCCCAGTGGCAACCATGCAACGAAGCGCCGCGAGTGCCCAGCACCGCCACCGCGCGGCAGCGGCGCAAGGATCCCCACAAGCGGCCATCACCACGCCAGTGCAGCTGGAGCGGCGGGCTCGTCAGCGTGCGCAGAGCTTCGGGCATCGCCGCATCGAGCGGCAGCAACAACCGCGGCGGGCAAGACAGCGGCACCACCTCCAGACGCTGGCGTAACTGCTCGCGGGCGCGAATCAAACCTGGGCCAATCCCGGGCAAGGCCAGCAACTGCGCTGACGGGGCCCGCCAAGCTTGCTCGAGGCTGCCGCAGGCCTGCTCCAGCTGCCGCAGGCGCTGCACGCCAACCCCATGGCACTGACTCCAGGTCCACCACCAGCGGCGACGCCAGACCACACCAGCCCCATCCACCACGGTCAATCAGTACAGACGTACCAATCAGCTTGCCATCGGGCCCCGCCGCAACCGCTCGAACGCCGCAGCCAGCTCAGCAGGCATGCGGCGCTGCAACCGCCCACGCTGGCGATCCACCAGTGCCAGCGTGACGCAGGCCTCCGCAGCCAGAGCGCCATCAACCCCATGCAAGGTGGTGTGGAAGGGAATGCGCACGCCCGCAGCGGGCTCCACCCAGCTGCGCAACTCCACCGCCTCACCATGCTGCAGGGCTCGGCGGTACTGCAACTCCAGCTGCACCACCATCAGCTCCAGCCCCTGGCCAGACAGCGCGGCGTAGTCCATTCCAGCCGCGGCCAGAGCCTCCACCCGGGCCTCTTCAAGCCAGGCCACATAAGCCCCATGCCACAGCACACCGGCATGGTCGGTGTGCTGTGGGAGCACCCGCTTGCAACAGATCCAGGGTTGCCTCGTTAAATCACCAGCCATCACTGCGCTCCCACTCGTCGATCGCCATAGGCTGCCGCTGACCAATCCTGAGAGGCCATGTTCCGCAACCTGCTGATCGCCGATTCGGGCAAAGGCCATGTGGAAGAGATGGTGCGCATGTTGCGCGACATCCCCGGCTTTGCCTCAGCCCGACTGAACCTGCTGCATGTCGTACCGGAGCAGGCGGGCAAGGACCTGCAGGACCACTGGCAGCAAGGCGCAGGCCTCCTGGCTGAAGCCGTGAGCCGCCTGGGCCTCAATCCCGGCGACGTGAACACGATCCTGCGCCAAGGCGACACCAAGCAAACCGTGCTGAAGGTGGCTGATGAGCTCAATGCTGATCTGATCGTGATGGGCTCGCGGGGCCTGGGACGGCTGCAATCGATCCTGGGCAACAGCGCCAGCCAGTACGTCTTTCAGCTCTCCACGCGGCCGATGCTGCTGGTGCGCGACGACCTCTACGTGCGCCACGTGAACCGCTTGATGGTGGGCATTGATGGCACCGGCGTCGGCGATGACGCCCTCAAGCTGGCCTGCGAAATGGCCCGCGATATCCCTGGCTGCGTGCTCACGGGCGTGCACATCAGCCACCACGATCTGGCCCCGAGCCGCTCAGGCAACAACCCGGTGGATCAACTGCTGGAGAAAGCCAAGCAGCGGGCGCGCAGCTTCGGCGTGGAGCTCAACACCCTGCACAAAACAGGAAGCATCGGCCGTGGGCTCTGCGCTGCTGCCGAGGAAATCAATGCCGACCTGCTCGTGATCGCCTCACAGGACCGCCGCCCCCTGGTGGCCAGAGGGCTGGTGGACCTCGACAAACTCCTGGGCGATTCGGTCAGCGACTACGTGCGCGTGCACGCCCCGGCACCTGTGCTGCTGGTGCGCGAACCGGAACAGCGCTGAGGGCTCAGCCCTCGCGGCTGTTTGTCTGGATATAGAGAACGATCAAAAACACAGCAGGAACCAGCACAAACAGCAGGCTGGCCACAAAGCCGAGATCGTTGGTTTCCATGACCACAGACGGAGACCCCGGGAGGGTATCACCGTCAAACCGGCCGCCTCAGCGCAGATTCACAGCTCGTCGCGCTCTGACGCCTCCGCCACAGGCTCAGCGGCAGCGCGCTCGGGCCGTGGATCCGGGGCAGCCGCTGCTTCCGGCTCAAGCTCGGGTTCCGGCTCCGGCTCCGGCATCCGACCCTCCGGCAGGGGCTGGCGCTGGGCGGCCTCCACAGCAGCCTGCTGGGCATCCCTGCCGGTCTGGGGGCGCGTGAGCACAGCCACCGAGTCCTGCACCAGCGCCTGGCACGCCAGGCGCCAGGTGTCAGGGCGACGGCGCAGCTTCTGCTGTTCCACCGCTGTGAGGGGAGTCAACGCCGCATCGCTGCGCTCAGCCACCACCTCCACAAAACAGGTGATGCACTGACCACAGCCACCGCAGTTGCCCAAGCGCCCCTTCAAGCCATAGAGCTCCACGCCCTCGGCCAGGGCCAGCTCCCGCAGGTTGGTGCCCACCGGGCAGGTGACATCCCGGCCCTCCCGCACAAAACGCACGATCGGCATTGGCGATAGCAGCAAAGGGGCGCCATTCTGCCCTGCCGGAGATTGCGATTTGTGACACCACTGGGCCCGCAATCCAGAAGGCACGGTTGCAACCAACTGTTTCCCTTTGAAACCGGAAACCAGCTCAGAAGCGAAAGCACTTACGATCACGAAACCTTCGCAGGTCCTGCGGAGCTCCTGTCTCGTTTCACCGCACCGAACCAATGGGATTGCCCTGGTACAGGGTCCATACGGTCGTCATCAACGACCCGGGCCGCCTCCTGGCGGTGCACCTCATGCACACCGCTCTGGTCGCCGGCTGGGCCGGCTCGATGGCTCTGTATGAGCTCGCCATTTTTGACCCCTCCGACGCCATCCTCAACCCCATGTGGCGCCAGGGGATGTTCGTCATGCCGTTCATGGCCCGCCTGGGCGTGACCGGCAGCTGGGGTGGTTGGAGCATCACCGGTGAAACCGGCGTTGACCCTGGCTTCTGGAGCTTCGAGGGCGTTGCTGCTGCCCACATCATCCTCAGCGGCCTGCTGTTCCTCGCAGCGATCTGGCACTGGACCTACTGGGATCTGGAGATCTGGCAGGACCCTCGCACCGGCGAGCCCGCCCTCGATCTGCCCAAGATCTTTGGTATCCACCTGCTGCTGGCAGGCCTCGGCTGCTTCGGCTTTGGCGCCTTCCACCTGACCGGGGTGTTTGGTCCTGGCATGTGGATCAGCGATCC
>JAYKIT010000075.1:0-2632 GCA_035285765.1 Synechococcus sp.
GCTGGCGGCTACCTCACTTGCTGCGGGGCTGCCCATCAGGAACGAACACATAGCCATAGCCCCACACCGTTTGCAGGTAACGGGGCCGGCTGGGATCGGGTTCGATCAGTTTGCGCACCCGTGACACCTGCACATCCATGCTGCGGCTGTCGGTTTCGCTGCCTGGCCCGCGAGCCAGTTCGATCAGCCGCTCGCGCGAGAGGGGCCGGTGTGGGTTTTGCACAAAGGCCGCGAGCAGGCCGAACTCCCCGCTGGTGATCACCACCGCTTCACCACCACGCTCAAGAGTGCGAGCCGCTAAATCGAGGCTGTTCTCCCCAAAGCTGATCACCTCCCCATCGGCCACCGGTGTGCCGGCCGGCACCGCTCCGCGCCGACGCAAGACCGCTTCGATGCGAGCGGAAAGCTCCCTGGGCATGAACGGTTTGGCCAGATAGTCATCGGCCCCTTGCTCAAGCCCAATGATGCGATCCACCGCTTCACCCCGGGCTGTGAGCATCACCACTGGCAGGTCATCACCGCCATCGCGCAGGCGCCGCAGGATCGTGAGCCCGTCATCGCCGGGCATCATCAGATCGAGCACCACCAGATCGGGGCGCTGGAACTCCAATCGCGCCGTGAGCTGCTTGCCGTCGTTGAGGGTGCGCACCTCATAGCCCTGCTCGCTGAGATAGGTGCTGAGCAGCTGCCGCAGCTCCGGATCGTCATCCACCACCCAGATCGTCTGCGATTTGGCCACCGCCTGCCTGCAAGGAATGTCGAAACTGTATGGAAGCTGAGCTGATCCAACCATCACTGCGCGGTGCCTGGAACGCACCGAATCTTTCCGCCGCTGGCCTCAGTTGGATTCGGTCACAGATTGGCCCCGAAAAGATCCCGCGCAATGGTGAGCAGCGCGCTTGCGCTCCATAAGGTGAAGCCATGCACCGCCTGTTGCTGCCGCTGCCGCTGCTGCTGTGCCTGCTGGCAGTTGCCCCACTGCAGGCCCAGGATCCCGTGGCGATTCAACGCCACCGCCAGCGAATGCTGGAGTTGTTTCATCGCCTTGATCACGATGGCGATGGCCGCCTCAACAGCCAGGAGGTGGGGGGCTATCCGCGCCTGCGCCAACTCGATCGCGATGGTGATGGCGTGCTTTTGCTCAAAGACATCGCTCCATTGCATGAGCCGTTCCTAGGTGAACGCCTGCTGCACGCCTTCCGCAGTGCCGATCACAACGGCGATGGCCTGCTCACACCGCAGGAATGCGCGGCCTTGCCTGGACTGCAGAGCCGCTTTGCCCGCTTTGACCGCAACGCTGATGGCCTCATCTCAATGGAGGAATTGATGCATTTCCGTCGCTCCCTCTCGCCACGCCGCCGCCGTTGAAGCCATGGATCTTTCGCTGCGTCGCGCCCTGATGGATCAGGCCCGCGCTGAAGCGGAACTGGGGTGGAGTGAAGGGGGCATTCCCATCGGTGCGGTGATTGCCACTGAAAACGGTGAGGTGCTCGCTCGCGGCCACAACTTGCGGGTGCAGAACGGTGATCCCACATCCCACGGTGAAACCCAGTGCATTCGCAACGCCGGTCGCCGCCGCGATTGGCGTGAACTCACGCTGGTGACCACCCTTTCCCCTTGCCCGATGTGTGCCGGCACCGCAGTGCTGCTTGGTTTTCGCCGCGTATTGATCGGTGAGCGGCGCAGCTTTCATGGGGCCGAAGCCTGGTTGCAGCAGGCCGGCATCGAGGTGGATTGCCTGGATGACCCAGCTTGTGTGGCCTTGATGCAGCGCATGCTCAGCCAGAAACCTGATCTCTGGCTGGAAGACATCGGCCAATGACCAGACCAGCCTGAGTCCAGGGTTCAGTTGCGTTTGTTGAGTAGATAGCTGGTGGCTGGCCCCGCCTTGCGGCTGCGCAGCTTGCGACGCTGAGGCAGGGCCTGCATGCGGGCTTGGATCGAGGCGGGCGCTTCAGCGCCCAGGGCACGGGCCATGCGCAGCAGCCCCCCCATCAGCAGGATCAGGCCCAGGCTCACCAGAGCCAGCAGCAGGAGCGCGCCCGTGAGCTGCAACACCCCCAGCACCAGGTGGATCAAGCCGGTGGTGAGGTTGCCCAGGGCCGTACTGAAGAACAGCACGGTATCGAGCCGGCTGGGCAGCTGGGCCAGGCCAAACAGCACACCGGTGCCTGCTCCCAACCACAGCGCTGCCACCAGCAGGGCGCTCAGGCGCCCAGAGGGGCGCGGCCGGCGGCGGCTAGGGGTGGACACAGGGGTAAGGCTCTGAAAATCTCCAGGCCAACGTATCGATTGGCTCGCTGGGGTCAATCCCTCGCGCTGGTTTCCGCATCGAGCGGCAACAGATCCGCCTGTTGCATCCAGCGCATGAACTCTTCGATCACCAGGGCATTGGGGCAATCCACCAGGGAGAGCTTCTGCACGGTGCAATCGCCCTGGCCGGAATGATGCAGGCTCAGATGAAAGTCATCACCGCTGAGGCCACACACCTCAGGATCACTGCGCACCACCACCCCCAGATCAGCCCCTAGCCGGGTGACCAGCAAGCGCAGATCGTTCCAGCTGATGGCACCTGAATTGGTACGGGGAATCATGGCTGGCTCTCCAGGGGTTTGCTGCTGGGTTCAGTTTC
>JAYKIT010000076.1:0-3772 GCA_035285765.1 Synechococcus sp.
CACCACCGGTGCTGTGAGCAGGCGGTAGTCGCCGGCGCCATCGGTGAGCTGGATCGAATCCACCAGCCGGTTGAAGAGGCGATAGAACCCGCTGGCACTGAGGATTTTGAGGCGCGATTCCTGATCCCGTTCATCGCGCACGGCCGTCACCATTTCGGCGCCATCCCGCCAGTGCTGCACCATCTGGCCAATCAGTTCCGGTGGATGCTGCAGATCCGAATCGATCTGAACCACCGCAGCGCAGCGGCCCAGGGCTTGATCCAACCCCGCCAGCATTGCGGCCTCCTTGCCGAAGTTGCGCGTGAGCTCCACCAGGGCCACCGGGGCCTGGGGATGCTCTTCCATCCAGCTGCGGATCGTGTGCACGCTGGCGTCGCTGGACCCGTCGTCCACCAGCAGCAGCCGGTCCACATCGGTCTGAGCCAGCACCGTTTCCATGAAGCGGGTAATTCCGGTCGCTTCGTTGAAGCAGGCCGCCACCACCCAGAGCTCACCAGGCTTGTTGCTCATCGCCCCCGCCGCTGCGCGAGCACCTGCTCGGCCCGCTGAAATTCCTGATTGAGGCACTGTTGCAGGGCTGGATCCATCGGCTTTGGCTTGGTGCCTGTGATGTGTTGCAGCAGGATCCCGCTGGGGCCGCAGCGGACGATGCGGTAGTCCCCCTGATGCAGCAGTTGGCGGCTCAGGGCCATGCTCCGCGCCAGGGTATTGGCCTGGCGGCGGAAGGCTGGGGCATAGCTGGCTTTGAAGCGCGGTTGCAGAGCGATCCACTCCACGCTGTGCACCTGGCCCTGTTCATCGCTGTAGCGGGTGTTGAAGGGAAACCGCAGCAGCACCCGCCGTTCAGCGAGCACAGGAACCAGCTGGGTTTCCGCTGACACGCTGGCGCCAGCGGGGATGGCCTGCAGCAGCTGCCGGCTGCTGTGGCCCCGCTGCAATTGCTGCCAGGGGGGCACATGCACCCAGGGGCTGATGCTGTCGGGCAGCACCGCCGAGAGGCTGTGGTGCGGGTTGGCGATCAGGGCGAACACCAGGGCCACCAGGGCGCAGCTCTGCCACAGCCGCCGCAACCAGCGCTGCTCAAACAGCTGCTGGCGAGTGCTCCACCAGATCACGGCTCCGGCATACACCCCGGGCACTAGATAGAGCATGAAGCGCAGATGCACCGCCATCGCCGTGACCCCCTGGGCGGCCAGGGCCAGGAACAGCGGCACCGCCATCAACAGCCAGGCATCGAGGCCCAGGGCCGGCAGGAAGGCCAGCGGCAGCCACAGCGTTAGCAGCAGCCGCAGGGTGGGCCCCACCGGCGTGAGCAGTTCCTGCAGCAACAGCAGCGGTTGCCGCGCCATGGCCTGGAGCAGATCCAGGGTGGAGCCGGTGCCCCCCTGGTCGCTGAGGAAATGGCCAAAGCGGGCACTGAGCAAGCGATCTGAAACCTCCGTGCCGAACAGGGGCTGCACGGTGTTGGTGATCAGCACCACCGCCGCAGTGGCGTAAACGCAGAGGCCGAGTCCGGCCCAGCGCCAGCGGGGCCGTCGCAGCAGCATCCAGAGGCCGATGCTGAAGGCCAGCAGGCCCACGTCTTCGCGCACCAGCGGCAGCAGCAGCGCCGCGATGCCATAGAGCCAGCGGTTGCCGCGCCGGATCCCCAGCAGCAGGCTGAACACCAGCAGTGGCACGGCGCAGAGGTCGTGGAAGTTCTCCAGGCTGGGGCCGATCACGGTGCCGCTGGCGAAATAGCTCAGCCCGATCCAGCAGGCGATGCGCTCATCGAGATCACAGCGGGCCAGTTCAAACAGCACCCAGCCTCCGGCGCTGATCAGGCCCACCTGAATCAAGGGCAGGCTCCAGGGCCCCAGCAGCGCCACCAGCGGCACCCACAGCAGCAGCAGGGGGGTGAAGTGCTGGCCGATGTGGAAATAGCCCAGGGTGGGCAGGGCGGTTTTCTCCAGCAGCACCGGGGAGGACAGCTCCGAGGCCAGGGTGCTTTCAAAGGGCCGCCCCCCCAGGGCACTCCAGATCTCCTGCAGGAACAGGCCCTGGTCGTAGGTGGCCGTGAGGCAGTAGATCCGCCAGAACTGCAGCGCCAGGGCCACGCCGCTGAACACCGCGGTGCCCAGCAGAAAGCGTTGGCGCGGGGTCAGCCGCTGCAGCGCCTCAGTGGGAGGGCTGCTCATGGCCGATGCGCTCGAACAGATCCAGGCTCTCCTGGTTCATGCCTTCCACCTTCACGTTGGAGCCCCCTTGCCGCAGCTTGCGGATCAGTTGGTTGAGGGCCCCCACACCGCTCTGATCCCAGATGTGGGCGGCCGACAGATCGATCGTGATGTTGGCCGGGTGCTCGTGCACATCAAAGCCCTGCAGGAAATACACCTTGCTCACAAAGAAGAGTTGACCGCTCACCACGTAGCGGCGGCTTTCGGGGCCAAGATCCTCCACCTCCACGCGGATCACCTTGGCCACCTTGCGGCTGAACAGGATCGCGGCGAGGGCCACCCCGGCCAGCACCCCCAACGCCAGATTGTGGGGCGTGGTGAGCATGGTCACGGCAAAGGTCATCAGCATCACCGAGGTGTCGCTCTTGGGGATGCGGGCCAGGTTGCGCAGGCCGGTGATATCGGCCGTGCTGATCGCGATTGAGATCATCACGGCCACCAGGGCCGCCATCGGGATCTGCTCTAGCCAGGGGCGTGCCAGCAGGATCATGGTCAGCAGGCTGACGCCTGAGAAGAAGGTGGAAAGGCGCGTGCGGCCGCCGTTCTCGATGTTCATCACCGACTGGCCCACCAGGGCGCAGCCGGCCATGCCGCCAAACAGCGACGACACGATGTTGGCGATGCCCTGGCCGCGGGCTTCCACGTTCTTATCGGAGTTGCTGTCGGTGCGCTCGTCGAGGATGTCCTGGGTGAGGAAGGTTTCCATCAGGCCCACCAGCGAGATCGCTAAGGCGGTGGGCAGCACCAGCCCCAGGGTGTCGAGGTTGAAGGGCACGCGGCCATCAGCAAGCGCGCCGAACGGCATCTGGAAGCTGGGCAGGCCCGAGGGCAGCTCACCCAGGCTCTGCACCGTGGGGATCTCAAAGCCGAACGCCATGCTGATGGCGGTGAGCACCACGATCGCCACCAGTTGTGATGGCACCACCTTGCTGAGCTTCGGCAGGCCATAAATGATCAGCAGGCCGAGGGCCACCAGCCCCCACACAATCGGCAGCTGGCCCCCATGGGGCAGCAGCAGCGCCCCATGGCCTTTCGCTGGGGTTTCACCAAAGTGCAGGTTGAGGCCGAGCTGGGGCAGCTGGGCCTGAAAGATCAGGAGCGCCAGGGCGTTCACAAAGCCACTCAGCACCCCCTGGGGCACAAAGCGCATCTGATAGGCCAGGCGCAGATAGCCCCAGAGGATCTGGAACACGCCGGTCAGCAGACCAGCCACCAGCAGATACGACAACCCCAGCCCTTCGCCGCGGGCATTGCCGCTGGCCACCAGCCCGGTCATCAACAGGGCGGTGGAGCCGGTGGCTGAGGTGATCATCGCCATGCGGCCGCCCACCAGGGCGATCGTGAGCGACAGGCAGAAGGCGCCGAACAAACCCACCTGCGGGTCCACCCCGGCGATGCCGGAGAAAGCGATCGCCTCCGGGATCATGGCGAAGGCCACCACCAGGCCCGAGAGCAGATCTCGCTGCGGATGGCGCAGCCATTGCGCAGCGAGAGACGGTTCCGATCGGCTCACGGGCGGGGTTCAACAGCAGCGCTGTGACCGTATCTCAGTGGCC
>JAYKIT010000077.1:0-5692 GCA_035285765.1 Synechococcus sp.
GGGCAATCCCGCGGGCAGCGGTTCACGCACGGTGCGGATCCAGCGGATCGGCTGCCCAGCGCTGCTGGCCAGCAGCTGCCGCCACACCACTGGCATCAGGTGCACATGCTGGTGGCCATCGAGCTGCAGCGGCCGCTGCGGCCAGAGCGCAGCAAAGCGGTGCAGCTGGGCCTCGATCTCAAGCACCAACTGGCGCCGCTGGCGGCGCAGGGCTGGCCAATCCAGGCGGCGCGGCCAGAACGAGAGCAGCAGCAAGCGAGCGATGCCCAGCTGCAGCTCACCACGCTGATCCAGAAGGTCGGGGATGGTGGCGGGATCGGCCAGGGGCGGACCTTCGGTGAGCACCAGATGCAACACCAAATTGAGCTGGGGCCGCTGCGCTAAACCCGCCATGGCTTCCGGCAGCGCCGCACCATTGAGCATCACGCTGGTGCCCTGCAGCAGGCCTCGATCAGCGAGGTCAAACACCGCACGATTCACGGCACTGCAGAGGCCGAGATCATCCGCATGAAGCTGCAGGGCTGTGGCCGACAGGGCATCGCTGCAGCGCAAACGCCGCACCTGCTCGGCGGCCAGCCACCACACCAGGCCATTCACCGCGGTGGGGGTGAACACCAGCAGGGCCAACCCCAACGGATGGCGCGCCAACTGCGGCAGCAGCTGGGGCAGCCCGAGGGTGAGGCTGAGATTGAGCAGCAGCTGCAGCAGCAGCCATCTCCGCGGAAAGCGCTCACCGGCGGTCTGGGGCCGGAAGGTGAGCAGGGCATGCATCAGATAGCCCCACAGCGATGCCGCCAGATAGCCGCAGAGATTGGCCAGCGCCAACGGCACCGCCAGCCGCGGCAACAGCAGCAGCACCAGCAGATGGATCAAGGCCGCAGCGCCGCCCACCAGGCCGTAGCGCATCAGTGTCTGCAGCAAGGCCACCGCCCCCCTTCAGCAGCAGCTAGTCACACTGCCACGATCAATGCAAACTGGCCCCAACCGCCCCAGGCAGGCCGCTCTGATGCCCCAACTCCGCCCCTTACTCCTCGGCGCAGCGGCCGTGCTGCTCTCGCCAGCGCTGGCCCTGGCTGGACCAACCACCAGCGATCCCCTGGCTCAACCCCTCACCAAAGAGGATCTGCAGCCCACCTATCTGGCCATCATTGAATGCGCGCGTCGCAATGAAGAACCCGGTTGCCTGGCCGCCCGCAACCTGGCTGATCAATTGCTGGATCGCCCCTATGTGACCTCAATCTGCAAAGACACAGCGTTTGAAGTCACGCTCAAGGCCACAGCAACCAGCAACAACAGCTTTGATCGCAAGGAACTGCTGGTGAACAAGGCCAATGACATCCTCTTGCTGTGCCGGGCCCGGGAAGATCCCAAGCCCGTGAGCAACACGATTGGGGATGGAGATGGAATTAAGGAGCGCTGAGCTTCAAGAAGCGCTTCGAAACCACATCCATCTCAGAAAGAGGCACCACGCCTCCAACGATGAAGTCTTCGGCCAGGGTGCAGAGGGGCTCGCGGCGTCCGCTGGCCTCGCAGCTGTCGTATACCGACACCATGGCGTTCATCAGCTTGCCCTGAAGGCAGGTTTCACCACCGGTGCGCCCCAGCACCGCCTCCGCAGCCCGGCGCCCCTCGCCCACTGCCTCAGGCCAGCTGGGTTCCTGCACGGCGGAGGCCATGCCGGCCTGCAGGGCAAGGGCGCCAAGAGCAGCCATCAGCAGCGTGCGGCACATCAGATCGATCCACATCTGGCGTCAAGTTAGGGGGGAAATCGCTTTAAGTTGGGGCGCGTTTTCGGCATCCGGTGACGATCTCCTCCCCTAGCGCCGAGCTATCCGTACAGCAGATTCAGCTGGCTGCAGCTTTTCAGGACCAGAAACCAGGCACCTCAGGCCTGCGCAAGAGCAGCCGCAAGTTTGAAGAGCCCCACTACCTCGAGAGCTTCCTTGAGGCGGTGTTCCGCACCCTGCCCGGCGTGGCCGGCGGCACCCTGGTGGTGGGCGGCGACGGCCGCTATGGCAATCGCCGGGCCATCGGCGTGATCGCCCGCATGGCCGCCGCCCATGGCCTCAAGCAACTGGTGCTCACCAGCGGCGGCATCCTCTCCACCCCAGCCGCCTCGCACCTGATCCGTGAGCGCAAGGCCATCGGCGGCATCATCCTTTCGGCCAGCCACAACCCCGGCGGTCCCGAGGGTGATTTCGGTGTGAAGGTGAACGGTGCCAACGGCGGCCCCGCACCGGAATCACTCACCGATGCGATCTACGCCTGCAGCCAAACCCTCGACAGCTACCGCATCGCTGAAGCCCCGGCACCGGATCTGGATCAATGCGGCAGCCAGCAGCTGGGCCCCATGCAGATCGAGGTGATCGATGGGGTGGATGACTACGTCGCCCTGATGCAGAAGCTGTTCGATTTCGAGCAGATTCGCGACCTGCTCCAGAACGATTTCCCGATCGCCTTCGATGCGATGCACGCGGTGACAGGCCCCTACGCCAAGCGGCTGCTGGAGGAGCTGCTGGGAGCCAAGGCCGGCAGCGTGCGCAATGCCCAACCGCTGGAGGATTTCGGTGGGGGCCACCCCGACCCCAACCTCACCTACGCCCACGACCTGGCGGAGCTGCTGATGCAGGGGGATGCCTACCGCTTCGGGGCCGCCTGCGATGGCGATGGCGACCGCAACATGATCCTGGGCAACCGCTGCTTCGTGAATCCCAGCGACAGCCTGGCGGTGCTGACCGCCAATGCCACCTTGGTGCCTGGCTATGGCTCCGGGCTGGCGGGGGTGGCGCGCTCCATGCCCACAAGCGCCGCTGCTGATGTGGTGGCCAAGCAGCTGGGTATCCCCTGCTTTGAAACACCCACGGGCTGGAAATTCTTCGGCAACCTGCTCGATGCCGGCCGCATCACCCTCTGCGGCGAGGAGAGCTTCGGCACCGGCAGCGACCACATCCGTGAGAAGGATGGTCTCTGGGCCGTGCTGTTCTGGCTCAACATCCTGGCCCGCAGACGCGAACCTGTTGCCGCGATCATGGCGGAGCATTGGAGCCGTTTCGGCCGCCACTACTACTCGCGCCACGATTACGAAGCCATCGCCAGCGAAGCGGCCCATGGCCTCTACAACCGCGTGAAGGAAATGCAGCCGGGGCTGGTGGGTCAGGCCTTCGCCGGCCGCAGCATCGCCATCGCCGATGACTTCGCCTACACCGACCCGGTGGACGACTCGCTCACTCAAGGGCAGGGCCTGCGCCTGTTGCTCGACGATGGCAGTCGCGTGGTGCTGCGCCTCTCGGGCACCGGCACCCAGGGCGCCACGCTGCGGGTGTATCTGGAGAGCTATGTGCCCCCCAGCGGCAACCTGGCCCAGGATCCCCAGGCGGCCCTCAGCGATCTGATCAGCGCCATCGACGCCCTGGCCGAGATCAAGCCGCGCACAGGCATGGAGAAGCCCACGGTGATCACATAGTCAGGGATCACCGGATCAGCGCGTCGCGACGGCCGGGGGGTCGTCTTCGCCCGCCGGCTCGGAGCCGAACCAGCGCTCCTCAAGGTGCTTGATCGCCACGTAGAAGGGTGGCACCACCCCAAGCGAGAGAATGGTGGCGATCAGCAGACCGCCGAAGATCACCGTGCCCAGCGACTGCTGACTGTTGGCACCGGCGGTATTGGCCACCACGAGGGGGAGGAAGCCGGCCAGGGCCGCAATGGCCGTCATCAAGATCGGGCGCAGACGGGATTCGGCTGAAGCGATGGCTGCTTCAGTGGGGGTCATGCCGGCTTCGACGTGCTGTTCGGCCACCTCAACGATCAAGATCGCATTCTTGGCTGCCAGACCGATCAGGGTCACCAGACCCACCTGGGCGTAGATGTTCAGGTCGATCGAGCGGGCCGCCAGGAACATCAGGGCGCCGAGCATGGCCAGTGGCACGGTCATCAGGATGATCACCGGTGTCACGTAACTCTCGTACTGGGCGGAGAGAACCAGATAAACGATCAGCACGCCCAGGCCGAACACCAGCACGCTGGCGCTGCCAGCCGAGAGCTGCAGGGCCGCCAGGCCCGTGAAGGCATAGCCGATGTTGTTGAAATTCTGGGCATTGAAGATCTGCTGAATGGCGCTGAGCGCCTGGCCGGAGCTCTTGCCGATGGCTTCAGCACCCTGCAACAGAATGGTGCGATAGAGATTGTAATGGCTGATCACAGGCGGGGCACTGGAGAGTTCAGCCTCGGCAAATTCAGACACCTGCACGAGTTTGTTATCGCGATTGCGCACGTAGTAACTGAGCACGTCCTGGAGACTGCTGCGGCCCGCTGCCTCCGACTGCACGTAGATGTTGCGCACCTGGCCGTTCTCATAGGTAAGCCCGGAGTAGTTACCGCCGGCCAGCACGGCGATGGTCTGCATCGCCTGCTGGAAATCGATGTTGAGGGCACCCATGATCGAGCGATCGATCTTCAGCCCGAAGGCGGGAGCACTGGGGATGAACTGGGTGTAGAGCGATGAGAACTCACCGCTGGCATTGCCGGCCTCCACCTGCTGCTTGGCAAGCCCGTCAAGATCGTTGAAGGTGTAGGCGCCGTTGCTGAGATCGTTGAACTGGAAGTAGAAGCCGCCTTGGGCAGAGAAGCCGGGAATCGCCGGTGGCTGGGCCGCCACCGCCAGGCCGCCACCCAGCTTGCTGAGCTTGGCGTTGATCCGCTCCACGATGGCGGGTGCCTTCTGGCTGGCCGCCTTGCGATCCTCCAGCGGTTTGAAGCCGTAAAAGAACACGCCCTGGTCAGGGCTGGAGCCGTTGAAGCCATAGCCGCTCACCACGGAGGCCGCGATGATTTCATCCTCCTCTTTCAACACCGAGGCGATCTGGGCCCCCAGGTTTTGGGTCTGCGTGAGCGAGGCGCCGTTCTGCAGCTGGAAGATGCCCAGTCCGTAGCCCTGGTCTTCTTCGGGGATGAAAGCGGTGGGCAGGGCATTGAAGGCGATGGCGGTAAGCACGATGCCGCCACCCAGGCCCGCAAGGATCAGGCGGCGCTTGGTGATCAGGAAGGTCACCAGGTGGGCATAGCCCTGCTCGAGGCGCCCGAACAGCACATTGAAGCGCTCGAAGATCCAGGCGAGGCGGCTTCCCGCCAGGCCAAACACCACCACGCCGAACACATAGGCTCCCACCCCGAACGAAGCGGCGCTGAAACGACCAAAGGCCAGACCCACAAGGATCCCGCCGATCGTCCAGCCCCAGCCCTTCGGTACGGGGGGCTTCTCCGTCTTGAGGATCAGGGCCGCCATCATCGGCGAGAAGGTGAGGGCATTAAAGGCCGAGATTGCAATCGAGAAAGCAATGGTGAGCGCAAACTGGCGGTAGATGATCCCGATCCCGCCCGGATAGAAGGCAACGGGCACGAACACAGCCATCAACACCAGGGCGGTGGCGATCAAGGCTCCAATCAGTTCGCCCATGCACTCCAGGGCTGCTCTGCGCGGACGCATCCCCTGCTCAAGGTTCTTCGACACGGCTTCGATCACGACGATGGCGTCATCCACCACCAGGCCGGTAGCCAGCACCAAACCCAACAGGGTGAGTTGATTGATTGAGAAGCCGAAGGCCTTGACGAAGGCGAAGGTGCCCACCAGCGAGATTGGAATCGCGAGGGTTGGAACGATCGTGGCTCGCCAGTTCTGCAGGAACAGGAACAGGAT
>JAYKIT010000078.1:0-5768 GCA_035285765.1 Synechococcus sp.
CAGCCCTAAGCCCTGCTGCAGCAGGGTGAGGCTGGTGGTGCCCCCTTTGGCGATCACATAGCCCAGGGGAGCATCCAGAGCGAGCACCACCTGGGCCATGCGCAGAGCCAGCTGACGCTGCTGCAAGGGCGTGAACCCGGGTTGTTCACCGCGCGTGCTGAACAGCACCGGCGTGCGGCCGCTCCCGCGAATGGCCTGCAGGGCAGCGCTGAGCCGCTGCAGATCAGCCTCGCTGGCCTGCAGCGGGAACTCCACCCCGGCGCAACTGGGTTCAGCCAACAACTGCTCCAGCTGCTGATCCGCCAGGGGCACATGGGAGCCCACCAGCACCACACCGCCAGCGGTGATCGGGGGCAACTCCAAGGGCTCCAACAGGCGGCTGGGCATGGCAGCCAGGCCGTTGATCAAGCTGGCGGCGCTCTGACAGAGATGGCGACGCCCCTGCGCGAGCTCCTGCAGCACAACAGCGCCAATGGCCTCCAGATCAGCAGGCGCTTGAACATCCGCCACCGCCCACTGCCCTGGCTGCAATTGGGCGATCGCCGCTGGTTGCGGCAACCGCACCACAGCATTGGCGCTGATCACGCCGGCACTCTTGTGCTCCAGCCACTGGGCCAGATCGCTACTGGGATAGGCAAAGCGGCGATCACGGGCAAAAGGGCTTTGGTGCACCGGCTCCCCATGCAGCAGATGCACGCCCTTGCTGGTGGTGCGTCCCCCCTGGGGGAAGGCCGGCACCAGCAGGCTGGCGTGAAAGGGGCCCAGCTCGGCGCGAATCAGATCGTGCTCCAGCGGCGTGTGGCCGCGCAAGGTGGAATCGCCGCGACTCACCACCAGCCAGGGGCGCTGCAACTGCTGCAGCAGGGGCCGCAACCGGCGACAGATCAGCGTGAGCTGCTCGCGCACCTCCTGGGGTTCGAGGGCCCGGCTATTGGTGAGCAGAAACAGCAGCGGTGATGGATCCGCCAGGGCCGCCTCCAGGCTGGCGCTGCTGAACTCCAGCAGCAGCGGACATCCCCGCACGGTCTGGGAACCGGTGGGGTCGTCGTCAAAGACGATGATCTTGGGACTGCTCGCCATCACTGGCATGCCGGATCTGGCTCCACTCCTAACGCCCGACCCCAAGGAGCTGGTGGATCTGGTGCGGGCTCTGCACGCCGATGCCGCGCCCTGGTGCCCCAGTGGCCTGGGACAGCACCTGCACTGGGGGCCGCCCCTGAGCGCCAAGTCCACGGTGCTGAGCCTGCGCCGCCACAACCGCGTGCTGGAGCACGCCGTGGGCGATTTCACGGTGCAGGTGGAAGCCGGCCTACCCCTGCACACCCTGCAGCAGGCCCTGGCTGAGCAGGGGCAATGGCTGCCGATCGACCCGCCCCTGGCGGGTGATAGCAGCATCGGCGGCGTGGTGGCTCGGGGCCTGAGCGGCGCCCTGCGCCATCGCTACATGGGGCTGCGCGATCAGCTCATTGGCATTGGCCTATTGCGCAGTGATGGCACCCGGGCCCAGGCGGGCGGCCGCGTGGTGAAGAACGTGGCGGGGTACGACCTGATGCGCCTGCTATGCGGCAGCTGGGGCAGCCTCGCCCTGATCACCAGCCTCACCCTGCGCACCCAACCACTGCCGCGGCAGCGCTTGCAGCTGCAACTGAGCGGGTCCCGCACCGCACTTCAGCAGCTGCGCCAGGAGTTGCTGCTGCGCAGTCCACTGGCCCCTGAACGGCTGTGCTGGTGCCACCAGGGGCAGCAGAGCCGGCTGCTGCTCAGCCTGGTGGGGCTCAATGGTGCGGCCGTGGCTGCCCAGCAGGCCCAGCTCAACGATCTCTGCGGCAGCGCCATCGAGGTGGAGCTCATCGAGCCCGCCCAACTGCAACCAACAGCGGTGGCAGCGGATCAATGGCTGCTGCGCCTGGCGGTGCAACCGGCACAGGTGGTGAATCTGCTGGAGCAGCAGCACGGCCCCTGGCAGCTGCAGCTCACCGCCGCCAGCGGCCTGGGGCTGGCCCGCGCCAGCGGTGGCGACGCCATGGAGCATCAAGTGAGCCTGCTGCGGCAGCAATGCGATGCCCTGGGTGGATTCCTCACCGTGCTGCAGTCCCCGCAGCCGTGCCACTTACCCGCCTGGGGTGATGCCCCCCACCGCCCCCTGATCGAAGCGTTGAAACGCCGCTTTGATCCCCTCCAACAACTCAATCGCGGCCGTCTACCCGGGGTGGAACCCCGCCAAGCCCTCAGCCTCTAGGAATGCCAACCAACGGGGCGCCAGGGAGCGGCTGGCCGACACCGTGAGGTGATTGGTGTCGAAATAACGCAGCCCCCCCTGGGGCAGGCGGTGTTGCACCAGGCCCTGATGCAGCAGCGCTGGGGTGGGATCAAACACCCGCACGTTGGGCAAACCGGCGGCCACCGCCTGCAGCGTGCGCCGCTGCAACTGCTGCTGAGCCGCCGTGAGGGCTGCCGGCGGCGCACACAGCGTGCTCGGATCGAGATCAGGCCGTAGGGCACTCCAGGCCTCACAGGCGGTGGGCTCGCGCCGCAGGCTGGGCACATCCACCACCAACACAAGCTCAAGGCCCTGCTCCGCCAGCAAGCGCGCCTGGCGCCTGAGGCTGGCCACCCAGCGCTGACGCAACTGCTCGCGGTTGAGAAGCTCCCCAGCCGCATCAAAGGGGGCCTCAATCAAGCGATCGCGGCTGTCGCGCTCCCCCAGGTAGTGGTTGAACCAGTTGGCCACCACCACCACATCGCCGGGAGCCAGGCGCTGCCTAGCCCGCTCCAGCTCCCCGGCGGCAAAGGCCCGGCAGGGCTCAAAGCGGCGCTGACGGTAGCGACCGGTGAGCTCCGGACTGATCAAACAATTGCCCTTAAAGCTGTAGCTGAGCGCCTGACCGCTCTGGACTGCTGCTGCCTGCAGCATCGGCAGCAGATGCAAAGCATGGGAGTCGCCCAACAGAAACAGCTCACGGGCGCCAGGCGCCCCAACGCGGCCGCACTGGCTGAAATCAGTGCGCGTGGCTGGGCCATAGGGCGCCCAGGCGGGCACGGTGCAGGCCCCCTCGCTGAAGCGCTCCGCCGGAGGAATCGCCGCGGTGCGGCGCCCCAGAAACAGCTGGCCGCGCAGGGGCTGGGCCAGGGCCTCCAGCCCGGCCCAGCTGAGGGCCACGGCAGCCGCGGTGAAACCAAACAACCAGGGCGCCTTGAGGGGGCGCCGGCGCAGGGGTTGCTCCACCCAGTGATAGGCCGCTGCCGCCAGGGCAAAGGAGAGACCCACCGCCAGGGCCAGCAGCAGCGGTTGATCCAACCCCACGCTCCAGCGCATCAAGGTGAACACCGGCCAATGCCAGAGGTAGAGGGAATAGGAGAGCAAGCCGCAACGCAGCAGCGGCTGCTGCAACGCGCCCCAAGGGCCGCCGCCCTGCAACAGAGCCAGGGTGGCCAGCACCGCCGGCAACGCGCCAGGCATCGGGAACCCCTGGTTGGGATTGCTGAACAGCAGCGCCCCCACCAGCAGGGCCATGCCCCCCCAACGGCACCCATGCGCCACGGCCCCCACCCCCGGCGCGGCCAGCCAACCGCGGCGCTGGGCCAGCAACAGCAGCACCCCAGCGCTGAGCTCCCAGAAGCGGCTCGGCATCAAAAAGAACGCCAGCACCGGGGCCTGCTGGGTCCAGTGGAAGCTGAGCACCAGCGAAGCCGCCACGGCACTCAGCAGCCCGGGCAGCAACCAGCGCCCCCGCTGCCAGCGCCCCAGCAGCAACAGCAGCAGCGGTACCAGCAGATAAAACTGCTCCTCCACCCCAAGCGACCAGGTGTGGGAGAGGGGATTGAGATGGGCATCCAGCCCGAAGTAATCGGTGGCCGCAAACGCGAAATGGTTGTTCGACCAGCCATACAGCGCTTTCACCGCTGTGGTGAAGAGGCTGCTGCTCTCCTCGGGCGGCACCACCAGCGCCACCGCCAGGCAGGTGAGCAGCACATTCACCAGCAGATTGGGCACCAGGCGGCGGATGCGGCGCTGGTAGAAGCCCAGCAGCTGCTGCCCCAGGGACTCCTGGCGATGGCTCAGCAGCGAACCGCTCACCACATAGCCGGAGATCACGAAAAACACATCCACCCCAGCAAAACCACCAGGCAGCCAGGTGTCATTGAGGTGGTAAGCCAGCACCGCCAGCACGGCGATGCCGCGTAATGCATCGATATCGGCGCGATAGGCCCAGGGCGCGAGAGCCTGCGGTTGCCGAGGGGGGGCGCTGGTGCTGAGCAAAGCGCCCCCTGGCATCAGGTTTCGATTATCAGCCTTTCAGTTCACTCACCACATAACGGGTGTGCAGGCTGCGCTGCTCACCGGGCGCCAGTTCAAGTTTGCGATCGCCGCTGATCAGGCTCTGGCGCGGCCCGGTCCAGGGTTCCATGCACACCATGGGGCGCGGGGGATCGGTCCAGAACACCGCCAGGTTCCAGGGATCGCTGAGCTCCATGCTGAGTTTGATCCCGGCCTCGCGATCCACCAGGGCCAGATCCGCGGCAGGACGCACCAGCAGATCGATGCCCTGCTCCAACCGCTGCAGCTGCTCGGCCGTGCTGGCTGGGGCCATGGTGAGGTGGTTGAAGCACTCGGCTGGCATGCCTTCAAAACCGGCAGCCGCCAGGCTGCTGAGATTGAAGTAGGGGTGCAGCCCGAAGCAGAACGGCAGCGGCTGATCCGCGCGGTTCTGCAAGGTCATGGTCACCTCCAGGGCACTCGGTGCCAAGCGGTAATCCAGCTGCAGCAGGAAGGGGAAGGGGAAATCAGCGAGGGTGGCGGGGGTGTCACTGAGCTCGAGGCGCACACCTCTGCCATCGGCCAGCTCGCTGAGTTGCCAGGGCAGCTCACGGGCAAAGCCGTGCTGCTTGAGGGTGGCGCTGCGGCCATCCGCCAGGGGCAGGCTGTCGCCGGGAAGGTTGCCGCAGATCGGAAACAGCACCGGCGCCCCGCCCCGCACCGATTGGCCAGGCGTGAGAAAACGCTCCAGATCGAGGTACACCAACTCACGACCTTGCACCTGCCAACCGGTGAGCAGGCCGCCCCGCTCAGGCACCACACGGATCAAATCGCCGTGCTCAGCCGTGAACTGCGCGTGGGGGTAAGGAGCGGAGTGCTGATGAAGCGCCATGGCTCAAGCAAGCGTGCCCAGCCATTGGATCAGCTCCGCGTTAACGATGGAAGGGATTTCATCGTGGGGGCAATGCCCCGCTTGCAACACCACCTCAGTGGTGGCCGCCGGCGCGTGACGCTGGAACCGTGCTCGGCGCCCCTCGGCATTGATCCAGGGATCGCGAATGCCCCAGATCAGCAGCAGTGGTGCCTGCAATTGGGCAAACAACTCATCGAGGGGCTGACCGCGGGGAATCTCGAACACGGTGCGGAACACCCCGAACGCGCCGGGATCCAGTGACGGGCGGCGGATGGACTCCACCAGCGCGTCATCCACGTTGGTGTGATCGATGTACACCTGCTTGAGGGTGCGGCGGATCGTGGCCGGCCGCCGCAGATTTTCAAACAACAGCCGCTGCAGCAACGGGCTCTTGAACAGGGCCGCACCAATGGTGTTGCGGGCAATGCGTCCCCAACCTTCAACGGGCTTCTGCTCCTCACTGAACGGCCCGGCGGCATTGAGCAGCACCACCCCGGCGCAGTCGTTGCCGAGGGCCACCCCAGCCGCCAGAGCAGCGAACCCGCCCAATGAATTGCCAGCAATCACGGTGGGCCTGCCGATGCGCTCCTGCACATA
>JAYKIT010000079.1:0-23799 GCA_035285765.1 Synechococcus sp.
GCCGCGATCGCCAGAGCCAGGATCAGGGCAAACCACCCCTGTTGACGCGCCATCGGTGTTGTGAGGGGTCGGTGTTGGAGAGGAACGGGGGTGAGGGTCGGGGTGATGGAACCGGGGCCTGCCCCCTGCCGCCGACCCGCCGATCAGACCTGGCCGCTCTTGAGCGCCTTGGCCGCCTCCACGATCTGATGGGGCTGAATGATCGTGAGGTTTTCGAGGGTGGCGTTGTACGGGGTGGGGATGTCCTGGGAGGACAATCGCACCGGACGGCAATCGAGATCATCGAAGCATTGCTCGGTGATCAAGGCCATCAGCTCGGCGCCGATGCCACCGGTTTTCATGCACTCCTCCACGATCACCACGCGGTGGGTTTTGGCGATCGAACGCTTGATCGCCTCCATATCGAAGGGCTTGAGGCTGATCAGATCGATCAGTTCGGGGTCATAGCCCTGCTCCACCAACTGCTTCACCGCCGCCTGGCAGTGGTGGCGCATGCGGGAGTAGGTGAGCAGGGTCACATCCTTGCCCTCGCGCACCATCTCGGCCTTATCAAGGGCAAAGGTGTACTCACCCTCAGGCAGCTCCTCGCTGAGGTTGTACAGCAACACGTGCTCAAAGAAGAGCACCGGGTTGTTGTCGCGGATGGCGGCCTTCATCAGCCCCTTGGCAGTTGTGGGGGTGCTCACCGCCACGATCTTGATGCAGGGCACCGCGTGGACATAGGCCTCCAGGCGCTGGCTGTGCTCAGCCCCCAGCTGGCGCCCCACGCCACCGGGGCCGCGCACCACCGCCGGAATGGTGAAATTGCCGCCGCTGGTGTAGCGCAGCATCCCCATGTTGTTGGAGATCTGGTTGAAGGCCAGCAGCAGGAAGCCCATGTTCATGCCTTCCACGATCGGGCGCAGGCCCGTCATGGCAGCACCCACGGCCATGCCGGTGAAGCTGTTCTCAGCGATCGGGGTGTCGAGCACGCGCAGCTCGCCGTATTTCTCGTAGAGGTCTTTGGTGACCTTGTAGGAACCGCCGTAATGGCCGACGTCCTCCCCCATCACACACACATGGGGATCGCGGGCCATCTCCTCATCGATGGCTTCGCGCAGGGCGTTGAACAGCAGGGTTTCAGCCACGGACTCCAGGCGCAGGCGGCGTGCCGGCCAAGGCCGGCAAGGGGCCAACTTATCAGTGCCGGGCGGGGAAAAGGCCTCAGCCGCCGGCCGCAAAGGTGGTGAGCAGCAACACCGAGAGCAGCAGGCCGGGAGAGAGCAGCAGGGCCAGCAACCCCAGATCGTGGGGGGTCATGGCGGCAAAGCAGTTGCTCCAGGCTAGTCAGCCTGGCTGGACTGCGGCTGCATCAATGATTTGATGAACAACAGCATCAGCCCGATCGACACCAATCCAAAACTGAACACCGCCACACAACCACTGCCGATGATCAGCGTTTTCATCGCTGTGGCGATCGACTGGGCAAAGCGCTGGCTGTAGTGGGGCGGATGGGCGCTGTAATAGCCGATCAACTTCAAGGTGATCACCACCGCCACAGCGCAGAAGCCACCACTGGTGAGGCTGCCGCTGAGAAAGCTCATCGGACCTTTCACCGGTGCAGTGTCTGTGCTGCTGGAGCTGGTGCTGCTGGGGTTGGTGCTGCTGGGGTTGGTGTCAGCCATGGCGGGAGGGGAGAAAACGGCAGACCCAGTGCTCAAAGCCATTCTCCTTGAGCGCCGGAGCCAGATCAGCGGCAGCGGCTTGCGCCTCTGAGTGGTCGTTGTAAAGGGCAAAAAGGCTGGGACCCGAACCGCTCATGGCCACTGTCAGCGGCTCCCCGCTGCTCTGCAGCAACTGCAAACCGCAACGCACGCTCTCCACCTCAGGTGCCACAACGCTTTGCAGGTCGTTGCGCAGTGGTGGCAGCTGCGGCGTTACGCCATTGAGCCATTGGATCAGCGGCGCAGCGCGTAGCTGCTCGCGGCGCTGGGCGAACTCGGATTCGCTGCTGAGGTAGTAGTCGCTGCGCAGCTCACGGCAGCGGCCATAGGCCCAGGGGGTGCTCACGCTCACCGCGGGATTTTTCAGCAGCAACAGCGCCGGTGTGGCGGTGCTGGCCAGCGGTTCCAGCACCTCGCCACGGCCAAAGCAGAGCTGCGTTCCGCCCGCGAGGCAGAAGGCCACATCCGAGCCGAGCATGGCGGCGCAGTGATGCAGCTGCTCAGGGCTGAGGTTGAGCTGCCAGAAGCGGTTAAGAAGCAGCAGCGCCGTGGCCCCATCGCTTGAGCCCCCCGCCAGGCCAGCACCGATCGGAATGCGCTTGCTCAGATGCAAACGGGCCGAGAGCTGGGGATCACCGGCCTGCTGCCGCAACAGCTCAGCCGCCTTGAGAATCAGATTGCTGCCATCCACCGGCAGCTGGGGATCACTGCAGCTGAGGCTCAGCTCAGCGGCCGCAGCGGGCTCCACCACCAGCTCATCAACCAGATCGATGCTCTGCATCACCATGGCCAGCTCGTGAAAACCATCGGAACGCAACCCCAGCACCTCCAGGTGCAGGTTGATCTTGGCCGGGGCGCAGAGGCTGAGGGAACTCACGAAGCCGGGATCAGGGCGGCCGCCAACGCTACCCATTGCGCTGGAGCAAGTTCCTGGGGCCGTTGCTGCGGCTGCACCTCAGCCGCCTCCAGCCAGGCCGCAAAACCCGCCTCAGGAGCCAAAGCCGCCAGGGTGTTGCGCAGCATCTTGCGGCGCGCCTGGAAACTGACGCGCAACAGGCGCTCCACCTGCTGCGCCAGGGGCAAGGGCAGGCGTTGCTCCGCCGGCAGCGGGTCGAGGGCAATCACCTCCGATTGCACCTTTGGCGGCGGCTGGAAGCAGCGGGGCGGCACCGGGCACACGCTGCTGCAATGGGCCAGCAACTGCATGCGCACGCTCAAGGCGCTGTAGCTGCTGTGGCCCGGCCGCGCGCTGATGCGCTGGGCCACCTCCTGCTGCACCAGCAGCACCAACCGTTGATACGGCGGCTCCACCGGCCGATCCAGCCGACCCACCAGGCGCTCCAACAAAGGGCCGGTGATGTTGTACGGGATGTTGGCCACCACCTTGGTGGGGGGCTGAGCAGCATCGCCGAGCTGGGGCAGGGCGAGCACATCACCGCTCTGCAGGCTGAAGCGGGGATCAGCGCCGAAGCGCTGCTGCAGCCCCTCCACCAGGTCGCGATCCAGCTCCACCGCATGCACCGCTGCAGCGGGGGAGGCCAGCAGGCGCTCGGTGAGCGCCCCACGGCCGGGGCCCACCTCCAACACCCGATCACCAGGCGCCAGTTCAGCGGCGGCAATGATCCGCTCCAGCACCGAGGTGTCCTTCAACCAGTGCTGACCGAAACGCTTGCGGGCGAGGTGTCCAGAAAAAGCCATGGCTCAACTGTGCATCAGCCCAGGTGATCCACCGCCAGCCAACGCACCCGCCCAGGGGGCTGCACCAACGCCAGGTGCACCTGCACGCTGGCAGCGGCCCAGGCTGGATGGGCCGCCTGCCAACAGCGCAGCGAGCGCGCAAGCCGCCGCCGCTTGGGGCCATCAAAGGCAGCCAAACCACCGGCATCGAGCTGCCGCCGCCGGCGTGCCTTCACCTCCACCACCAGCAGGCGCCCGGGCTTAGCCAGCACCAGATCCAACTCCCCCCAGCGGCAGCGCCAGCGTTGATCGAGGCAACGCCAGCCCAGCTGCTGCAGGTGCTGCAGCACCAACGCTTCAGCCCATAGGCCCAGGGCCTGATCAGGGCGCCCAGCCATGGTGGATGGGGGCAACTGGGCTCAGGATTCCCCGGTAAGGCTTGAGAGCGTGCGGCGCAAGCAGGCGTCCCAGTCGCCGGGCTCAAAGGCGTGTTTGCTGCCATGGCCCGGCAGCAGCCAGGCCACATCCAGCCCCTGCAGCAGTTTCAGAGAACGCAGCTGGGCTGACCAGTTCCACCAGCAGTGGGTTTCGGAGGCTTCCAGCTGCTGCAGCCGCGGATTCCACCAGAGGTGATCACCGCTGAACAGCACCAGGCGCTGCTCACCAAGCAGCACCACCATGGATCCGGCGGTGTGGCCCGGCACCGGCAACAACCGCAGCCCCGGGGCCAGCTGCCTCACGGCCTCCCCCTGCAGCTGCTGCTCCGCCTCGGGGGCAGCATCGGCATCGGCGGCATGAATCCAGCGCTCACAGCCGAACTGCTGCGCCCAGCGCTGGTGATCGGCCACATCGTCGCGATGGGTGAGCAGCAGCCAGCGCACCCCACCCAGCTGCTGCAACCGCCGGGCCAAGGGGGCACTCCAGCGGGGGCTATCCACCAGCACATTGCCGTCGGGGCGGCGGATGAACCAGCTGCTGGCACCAAAGCTCAGGGGCGAAGCCCAGCCGCAATAGAACACCTCACCACAGCTGTGGCGGGTGATGGGGGTGGGAAAGCCGCTGGCCGGCGCGCTGACCACCAACCCCGGCGCCAGCTGAATCGCCGCCACCGGGCAGGCAATGCTGGCCAGCCAGGTGCGCTCAATCGCTTCGCCACCACTGGGCTGGCAGTGCACATGGGCCTGCTCACCGCTGGGGGCGAAATGCTGGGGATCAAAGGCCCAGCAGGTGCCGCAGTTGATGCAGCGGCTGTTCACCGCCACAGGCCCGGGGGCATTGGCAGCCAACAGCGGGGGGCGATGGGGCACCGCGGCGAACAAGGCTGCCCTCTGCTTAGCCAGGGGGGGTGGGGCCTTGCCGCCGGCAGCGGCTGAAATCCCCTGCATCCTTTGCAATCACACGCCTTAGGGTTGCGCGGTGCTGTTCAGCCGCTGATGCATCGCCGCTTGCTCGCCCCCCTGATCGCCCTGCTGCTGGTGATCGCCCTGCCGCTGCAACCGGCCCAAGCCGCCATGGATTACGCCAAGCAGGTGCTGATCCAAGCGGATTTCTCTGATCGCGATCTGCGTGGGGTGACCTTCAACCTCACCAACCTGCGCGAGGCCAATCTCTCGGGCAGCGATCTGCGCGCCGCCAGCCTGTTCGGCGCCAAGCTCCAAGATGCGGATCTCAGCAACACCGACCTCCGCGAAGCCACGCTGGATTCGGCGGTGTTCGATGGCACCAACTTGAGCAACGCCGTGCTGGAGGACGCCTTTGCCTTCAACACCCGCTTCAGCAACGTGACCATCACCGGCGCCGACTTCACCAATGTGCCCCTGCGCGGCGATGTGCTGAGCAAGCTCTGCGCCGTGGCTGATGGCACCAATCCGGTCACCGGCCGCAGCACCCGCGACAGCCTCGGCTGCGCCTGAAGTCATGAGCTTTGATCCCCGCAGCCTTGAACGGCTCAAACAACTGGGGCGCCAGCTGCCCCAGCCGCTGCAGGCACCCCAGAGCCAGCCGGAACCCAAACCGGAGCGCCGCCACCGGGTGGAAACCGAGGAGGATCCCCAGGAGCTGTTTCGCCAGCTGATGCAGGTGAGTGCCGATGGCACCGTGCCTGAGCACCTGATGGCACGCCTGCGCCAATTGGAGCGCGATCAACCCAAATCCAGCGCCCCTGCCCCGAGTGCTTCAGGGGGAAAGGCCATGCCAATGAAGCAGCGCCAGAACGGCGCCAGCAGCGACAGCGACGACGAGCTCTACACCGCCTTTCAGCAGCTCCTGCTGGAGGAAGACGACTGAGCCGCCCCGCTCAAACCAGGGGCTTCAGCAAGGCAGAGCCAAAACTGGCGGCAAAGCCGATCTGTCGCAGCGGCAGCCCGAACACCGTGGAGATCACATCGATGGCCACCACCCCGAGCATGTCGCAGCGTTAACAAACGTTGCGAAATTTTAAGGCTCGTGGGCGCGTTCGTGAACCCCCTACTTACTCGCAGTTCAGCTCATGGCAGATCTGCAGCGCCGTATTGAGATCGCTGGCCAGCCACTGGCGATCTGGAAAACGCTGGTGCCGCACCTCAAAGGGGTGGGAATTTGTGCGGGTGATGCGGCACCCATCGCACTCGAGAGGCAGAGGAGCCGCCTCCATCGGGCCGGGACAGGCAACGGAGGAGTCAGCCATAGCCACCACTGCTGCTGATCCACGTTGTATGCCCGGAGGGACCCAAACGAAACGTCAGCGTTTCAAAACAAAACCGTTTCAGCTGCAGCCGGCTCAGGCCACCTGGCGACAGCGGCGCTGATCCAAGTTCTGCAGGTATTTGCGCTCGGTGTAATACAGCTCCTGAAAGTGCAGGGCATCGGCGTTGAGCTGCTGAAACAGCGCTTCGATGCGGCTCTCGCCGTCTTGGTCGCTGGCGGCGCCGCCGCCTTGATCGCTCTCCAACAGCATGGCAATGCATTGCTCCAGGCTCTGCAGCCGCTGGGACCCCCAGGCCTCCAGCAGATGGCGGCAGCGGCGCAGCACCCGGTGACGCTCCAGGCTGGCGGTGGTGCCGCGCAACTGCTCGCTGGGGTTGGCCAGGGCCAATTGCTGCAGCTCGCTGGGCTCGAGCAACGGGGTGAGCCGCTGCAGCAGCGGCGCATCCTCCATCAACAACCGATCGCCCAGCAGCCGGGGCAGATCCAGCTCCGCCAGGCTGTGGCCTGGATCGTTCCCGCGGCTGATCGTTTCCAGCAGGCCCAGGCCCAGGTTGTCCTCCTCGAGGGCACTGAGATGGGCCCAGAGCTTGCGGTGGTGCGGCAAGCCGAAATCCTCCAGCTCCCGCTGGCGCAGCTCCTGACGGATTTCACCGCGCAGCGCAGGCACATGCAGATAAAGCCGCAGCAACTGGGCCTCAGCCCGCTCGCGCAACCCCACATCGCTGGGCTGCTCATGGCGGCTGGAGCGCCCATGCCAGCGCTGGCCTTTCACCTGCTGGCGCAGGTCTTCCTCCAGCTGCAGGGCCAGACGCGCCTGGCCGCCGGAGAGGCGTTCGGCCACCCGCTGCAGGTAATGGCTGCGCAGGGCCGACTGCGGCAGCTTGCCCAGCAACTCCACCAACCCCTGCACCGCCTGCTGGAACTGATCCGCACGGCTGAGATCACGGCCTTCCAGCACCTGCTCGATCTGCCAATCGAGCCAGAGGGGGGCCTGCTCCTGCAGCGCCAGATAATCGGCGGCGCCGTGCTGCTGCAGAAATTCATCGGGGTCCTTGCCGGAGGGCAGATGCAGCACCCGCAGTTCAATCTGCCCCTGCAGAGCCTGCTGCTCCACCTCACCGATGGCCCGCTGGGCAGCCCGCACGCCGGCCCCATCGGCATCGAAATTGAGCACGATGCGGCGGCTGTCGCAGCAGCGGCACAGCTGGGTGATCTGCTGACTGTTCATGGCGGTGCCCAGGGCGGCCACCGCGTGGCGAATGCCTGCGGCATGCAGGGCAATCACATCGAAATACCCCTCCACCACCACGGCGCAATCGGCCCGGCGAATGGCATCAGCCGCTTTATCGAAGCCAAACAGATGCTTGCCCTTATCGAACACCGCCGTTTCCGGGGAGTTCAGATATTTGGGCTCACTGCCATCGAGGCTGCGGCCACCGAAGCCGATGATCCGGCCCTGGCGGTCGTGGATCGGCACCATCACCCGCTCGCGAAAGCGGTCGTAGAAGCCGTTACCCCCCTTGCGGGGCACCACCAACCCGGCCGCCTCCAGCAGCGCTGGCGCCAGGCCCTCGGCCTGCTGCAGATGGCGGATCAAGCCATCCCAGCCCTCTGGCGCGTAGCCCAGCTCAAACGCCTCGATCGTGCCCTCGCTGAGGCCCCGCTTGCCGCGCAGGTAATCCAGCGCCTGGCGCCCCTCCGGCCGCCTGAGGCTGGAGCGGAAAAAACCACTGGCCAACGCCAGCACCCGATGCAGCTGATCGCGGCGGGAGAGCTGCTGCTTGAGCCGCTCCTGCTGCTTCACATCGAGGGTTTCCACCGGCAGCGAGTAGCGCCGGGCCAGTTCCATCACCACATCGCTGAAGCTCTGGCGCTTCAGCTCCATCAGGAACTTGAGGCTGTTGCCGCCGGCGCCACAGGAGAAGCAGTAATAGAACTGCTTGGCCGGCGACACCGTCATCGATGGGGATTTGTCGTCGTGAAAGGGGCAGATGCCAACAAATTCACGCCCCTTTTTCTTGAGCACCACGTGCTCGCCCACCACATCCACGATGTCGGCCCGTTCCTTGACCGCCTCGATCGTGCGTGGATGCAGGCGGGGAACACTCACACGCACGCGGCAGGAAACTGCATTCTCCCCGCAACGCGGCCGTGCTGCCGGGCTCAGCCTGGGGAGAAGCGCAGCGCCCCACCGCGGGGCAGAAGAAACATCCAGGTGCCATCGGCGCCTGGTTGGAACAGGGCGCTGCGATGATCGATGCGGGCCTGGCCACCGCCGGGGCTGGTTTCAATCACGCTGCGCTGACCGGAGGGCCAGTGCACCGTGAGCAGCAGTTCATTGGGCCCCTGCCATCCCTCGATCTGGCACTGGCCCGCTTCAATCCAGTGATCGTGACCGCGGCTCCAGGCGCAGGTGCGGGCGAGCTTGAGATCCACTGCAGGCGCCGGTTGCGCCGCTGCAGGAGCAGCCTTGCAGGCCACGCCTGGCGCCAGCAGACCCACCACCAACAGGGCAGCGCTGAATTTCATCTCGCCAATGCCTCTATAGGGCAGCTAGCCAGGCCGATCGGCGTCGTCAACAATCAGATCGCGGCCCAGCAGGGGATAGCTGCGCCAGCTGGTCTGCTGCAGCCCCGGCGGCCGCAGCAAGCGCCAGCTCTCCCCCTGCTCACCGGGCAGCAGCACCAGCTCAAAGGGACTATCGATGCGAATGGCATCGTCGGGCAAACGCCAATCAAAACGGCCCTGCACCTGCCAGGCCCGACGCCCCTCCACCTCCACACGCTGTTGCTGCTCAAGGCGCACGCGCCCCAGGCTGGGATGGGCTTCCGCCTCGGGTTCGGGGAATTGCAGCGCCTCGGCCAGCTCCCGCTGGGTGAAGCGCACCTGGAGATCGAGGGCCTCCAGCAACACATGGCGCGGGGGCTGATTGAGGCTGGAGCAGGCCGTGAGCAACAGCAACAGACCGCAGGCAATCCAGCGCATCAGGGGGCGCAGCGGGAGCATCAACGGCAACATGGCTGAACACCAGGTTTGCGCATGATCGGCTGGCTGGAGGGACACGTTGGTGACGCCTGGCAAGACGGCAACCGCCAGGGGCTGCTGCTGATCTGCGGCGGGGTGGGTTACGAGGTGCAAGTGGCCGAAGCGCTGCTGGCCACGCCCTGCGGCACCAGCCTGGCCATCCATGTGCACCATCAACAGCGCGATGACGGCAGCGTGTTGTTCGGCTTCGCCCAGAAAGCCGAGCGCGATCTGTTCCGGCTGCTGATCAGCGTGAACGGGGTGGGGCCCCAGGTGGCCATGGGCCTGCTCTCCAGCCTGGGGCTGGAGCAGTTGCTGCAGGCCGTGGCCCACAGCGATGGCGCAGCCCTCTGCAGGGCTCCAGGGGTGGGCAAACGCACCGCCGAGCGCCTGGCCCTGGAATGGCGCTCCCGCCTGCAGGAGCGTTGGAGCCAACTGGGGGGCAGCGGCGTGCTGAGCCTGGTGGAGGGGCCGGCGGCGCCCAGTGAGCTGCAACGGGAACTGACCACCACGCTGGAGGCCCTGGGCTATGGCCCCGAAGAAATGACCAAGGCGATTGGCGATGCAGCCGCAAGCCTCAACGCCGAAGCAGCCCTGGAGGAGTGGCTGCGCCACTGCCTGGCCTGGCTGAGCCGCAGCGCGGCCTGAGCCAGGCTGATGCGTATGCTGTTGGATTACACAGAACAGGGTCCACAGCTGGCATGCCCCTCAACACTGAGAAGAAGCAGGAACTGATCAACACCCATCAGACCCACGCCACCGACACCGGCTCGGTTGAGGTGCAGGTCGCGATGCTCACCGAGCGCATCACCCAGCTGACCGGTCACCTGCAGAGCAACAAGCACGACTTCTCCTCCCGCCAGGGGTTGATGAAGATGCTGGGTCGCCGCAAGAGCCTGCTGGGCTACCTCAAGAGCCAGAGCACCGAGCGCTACCAGGGCCTGATCAGCAAGCTCGGCATCCGCGGCTGAGTTTCACCATGCCGTCGAACAGCACGCCCCCGGGCGGTGTGGAGGGCTTCGCCAAGGGTTCAGCTGCAGCGCCGAAGCGCCCAGCGCCGAGCCCAAAGCTGCCCACACCGCGCAACACCATTCCCCCCGTGGTGGCCAACCGCATGGCCCGCCGGGTGGTGATCGCCGCTGGCATCCCCACCGCCCTCGGCATGGCCACCTTTGTGGTGAGTTACGTGCTGGTGTCACGGCAGATTCTCGACATCCAGCCGGCGCTCACCCTGCTGGTGTCGGGAGCATTCTTCCTGTTGGGCCTGCTGGGCCTCAGCTATGGCCTGTTCTCCAGCAGCTGGCTGCCTGAAGCGGGCAGCCTGCTGGGCTTTGAGCAGATCAAGCCCAACATCACACGGCTGCGCAACGGCGCAGTTGCACGTCGAAGCGAGCCGCGCTGAGGCTGGCGGCCGCCTCCTCGGCGTTGTTCACGCAGAACTGATGCCCCAGGCGCACAAAGCAGCTGCCGCCAGGGGCGTTCACTTCAGCCACCACCGGGACCCGCAAGCCAAGGGTTTCACCATCCACCTTGTGCTGCAACAGGCATTCGCGCAGCTGGTGCTGCACGCTGATATCACCCGCCTGCTGGCTGTTGAGCTTCACCACCACCAGGTTGAGCTCATCGATCAGTGACACGTCGTCCACGATGATCTGCACGCGATCATCGCGGCGATCCACCTGGCCCCAGAGCAGCAAGCGCGCATCCACCATCAGGTGATCGCTGAGGCGGGCATAGGTTTTCGGGAACACCACCGCTTCGCAGCTGCCGGTGAGGTCCTCCAGCTGCAGGATTGCCATGCGATCGCCTTTGCGGGTGGTCACCACCCGCATCTCCGGCACCATCACCAGTGCTGACACGCGGCTGCGATCCCCCTGCTCCTCCAGGTTGCCCAAGCTGATGGGCACCAGCAGCCGGCTGGCCCCACGCAGTTGCTTGAGCGGGTGATCGGAGAGATAGAAGCCCACCAGATCCTTCTCCAGGCGAAGCTTTTCAGTGGGGGCGTAATCCGGCACCGGAGCCGCCTTGGGAGCGGAAGCCGGCGCGGCCTCGGCTTGGGCACCGCCACCGAGCAGATCCAGCAGATTGCCCTGGCCGCTGGCGCGATCACGGGCGCGCGCACTGGCCCAATCCAGCAGCAGATCCAGATCGGCCATCAGCTGGGCGCGGTTGGCCTTGGGTTCGAGGGCATCCAGGGCGCCGCAGTGAATGAGTGATTCCAGGGCGCGGCGATTGAGCTGGCTGCCGCTGCCCGCCATGCGATCGCAGAGATCGGCCAGGGATGTGAAGGGCCCATCGCTCTGGCGCGAGGCAATCAAGCCGTGGATGGCGCCAAGGCCGAGGTTGCGCACGGCCGAGAGACCAAACAGGATCTTGTCGCCCTGGGGGGTGAAATCCACACCGGAGCTGTTCACATCCGGCGGCAACACGGCAATTCCCATGGCATTGCTGTTGGAGATGTAGCGCTGCACCTTTTCGGTGATGCCGGCATTCACCGTGAGCAGAGCCGCCATGTAGGCCACTGGATAGTGGGCCTTGAGGTAAGCGGTTTGGTACGTCACGGCGCCATAGGCCGTGGAGTGGCTTTTGTTGAAGCAATACTCTGCGAACAGCACCATCTGATCGAAGAGTTCATCGGCCACCTTGGCATCCACGCCACGCTGGCTGGCCCCTTCAACAAAGATACTGCGATGTTTCTGCATCTCTGACACCTTCTTCTTACCCATGGCGCGCCGCAACAGATCGGCTTCACCAAGGGAATAACCGGCCAAATCCTGAGCGATCCGCATGATCTGCTCCTGGTACACCATGATCCCGTAGGTTTCCTGCAGGATTGGCTCCAACTTGGCATCCACAAATTCAATCGCTTCACGACCATGCTTGCGATTGATGAATTTGGGAATCAAGCCAGCATCGAGCGGACCAGGCCGATACAACGCCAGGATCGAAGAGATATCTTCCAGCGATGAAGGCTTGAGATCCCGCACAATCTGGCGCATGCCAGTGGATTCGAGCTGGAAGATGCCCTCCAAATCACCTCGGGCAAGCAGGGCGTAGGTGGATTCATCATCGGCAGGGAGCTTGTCGGGATCGGGTTTCTCACCCTGCTCCTGGGCCACCAGCTCGAGGGTTTTCTCGATCATGGTGAGGTTCTTGAGGCCGAGAAAGTCCATCTTCAGGAGCCCCATCGACTCCACATCTTCCATGTAGTACTGGGTGATCACCTGGCCATCGTTGTTGCGCTGCAGCGGCACCAGCTCATCGAGCGGATCAGCGGCAATCACCACACCAGCGGCATGCACACCAAAGGTTTTGTTGGTGCCCTCAATCCGACGGGCCATGTCCACCCAGCGTTTCACCGTGGGATCGTTCTCGTACTTCTGGCGAAACTCCGGTTCTGGGGAATCTTCGCTGATCATCATGTCGAGCTTGGCGGGCTTGCCACGCACCACAGGAATCAACTTGGCCAAACGATCGGCATCGCCGTAGGGAATGTCGAGCACCCGTGCCACATCCTTCAGCACCGCTTTGGATGTCATGCGGTTGAAGGTGATGATCTGGGCCACCTTGTCTTCGCCATAGCGGCGGGTCACGTAATCGATCACCTCACCGCGGCGCTCAATGCAGAAATCAGTGTCGATATCAGGCATCGACTTGCGCTCTGGGTTGAGAAAGCGCTCAAACAGCAAGCCATTGCTCACCGGATCGATGTTGGTGATACCGAGGGCGTAGGCCACCAGCGAACCCGCCGCAGATCCCCGCCCTGGGCCCACCGGGATGCCGTTGTCACGGGCGAAGCGGATGTAATCCCACACCACCAGGAAGTAGGTGGGAAAGCCCATCTGCTCCATGATCTTGAGCTCGAAGGCCAGCCGCTCGCCATAGAGGGGCTCAAAACTCTCATCGGCGCCCAGTTCGAGCCGATCGCGCAACCCCTGCTCAGTTACCTCGCGCAGATAACTCACGGGGGTGTGCCCCTCGGGGATGGGGAAGCGGGGCATCTGGTAGCGGCCGAGGATGTCGTAGTCCTCCACCTTCTCGGCCACCTTCACGGTGTTGTTGAGGGCCTCCTCCACCACCTCAGGCTCGAGGTGATCGGCAAAGAGATGCGCCATCTCCTCGCGGCTCTTGATGTACTCGGTGCCCGTGTAGCGCAGGCGCTTCTCATCGGTGATCAGCTTGCCGGTGAGCACGCACAACAGGGCGTCGTGGGCTTCGGCGTCTTGGCCGCTGAGGTAGTGGGCATCGTTGGTGGCGATCAGGCTGATGCCCAGCTCCTTGGCCAGAGCCACGATGCCGGTGTTGACAATGCGGTCCTCAGGGGAGCCGTGGTCCTGGATCTCGAGGTAGAAGTCGTCGCCGAACACCTCCTGATACCAACGGGCCACATCACGGGCCACATCCATGCGATCGCGCAGGATCGCCTGGGGAATTTCGCCCCCGAGGCAGGCGGTGGCCACGATCAGGCCTTCGCTGTGGGCCTTGAGCAGCTCCTTATCGATGCAGGCCCTGGAAAAAATGCCGCGCCCGCGCATGCCGCGCAGGTGGCTGATGCTGGTGAGCTTCACCAGGTTGCGATAGCCGGTGCGGTTCTTGGCCAGCACCACCAGGTGATAGCGGCGCTCTTTCTTGCGCTGGGGATCATCGATGCTGCCATTCACGACATACATCTCGTTGCCGATGATCGGCTTGATGCCCGCCTTGCCGCAGAGTTTGAGCAACTCAACAGCGCCGTACATCACCCCGTGATCGGTGAGTGCCACCGCCGGCATGCCCAGATCCACGGCGCGCTGCACCATGGCCGGCAGCTGGGTGGCCCCATCCAGCAGGCTGTAATCGCTGTGGTTGTGGAGAGGAACAAAGCTCACAGACAGCTCTCCAACAGGCAGCACTTCAGTTTATCGGCGCACACCAGCACTGGTGTGCGCTTCTGGGGCCATGGCGCTCAGGGCACCAGGGGTGCTTCAGGGCGCGCCGCCATCACATTGGCGGCCTGCTCGTAGTGATGGGCCAGCTGCAGCAGCCGCTCCTCCTGCAGCACCGGCGCCATCAACTGCAAACCGATCGGCAGACCCTTCTGATCAAAGCCGCAGGGCACGCTGATGGCGGGCAACCCAGCCAGGTTGGCTGGAATGGTGAGCAGATCAGCCAAGTACATGGCCAGGGGATCGTTGCTGTGCTCACCCGGCGCAAAGGCGGTGGTGGGGGCGGTGGGGGTGAGCAGCAGATCCACCTGCTCGAAGGCAGCATCAAAGTCCTGACGGATCAGGGTGCGCACCTGCTGGGCCTTTTTGTAGAAGGCATCCACATAACCGGCCGACAGGGCATAAGTGCCGATCAGGATGCGGCGCTGCACCTCAGCGCCAAAGCCCTCGGCGCGGCTGCGGGAGGTCATGCTGCTGAGACTCTCAGCCTCTTCGGCGCGGTAGCCGTACTTCACGCCGTCGTAGCGGGCGAGGTTGGCCGAGGCCTCCGATGGGGCAATCACGTAATAGGTGGCGATGCCGGCCTTGAAGCGGGGGCAGCTCACCTCCACCAGCTCACAGCCGAGGCTCTCCAGCAGGCTGGCGGCGGCCCGCACCGAAGCCTCCACCTCCGGATCGAGCCCCTCGGCAAAGGCTTCCTTGAGCACCCCCACCTTGAGCCCCTTGATCGGGCGCTGCAGCGCAGCGCTGTAATCGGGCACCGGCACATCCAGGCTGGTGGAATCACGGGGATCATGGCCCGCGATGGCCTGCAGCACCGCAGCGGAATCGGCCACGGTGCGGCTGAAGGGACCCACCTGATCCAGGGAGCTGGCAAAGGCCACCAGGCCCCAGCGGCTCACGCGCCCGTAGGTGGGCTTGAGGCCCACCACACCACAGAAGCTGGCGGGCTGACGAATCGAGCCACCGGTATCGGAACCCAGGGCCACATCGCACTGGCCGGCCGCCACAGCCGCCGCACTGCCGCCCGAGCTACCCCCCGGCACCCGGGTGGGATCCCAGGGGTTGCGGGTCATGCCGAAGGCGGAGGTCTCGGTCGAACTGCCCATGGCGAATTCGTCGAGATTGGTTTTGCCCACCATCACCGCGCCCTGATCGATCAGACGCTGGCCCACGGTGGATTCGTAGGGGGGCACGAAGCGCTCCAGCATGCGGCTGGAGCAGGTGGTGCTCACCCCATGGGTGCAGAGGTTGTCTTTCACCCCAACGGTGACCCCAGCCAGAGCTCCGGGATCCTGGCCAGCGGCCAACGCCTGGTCAACGGCAGCCGCCCGCTCACGGGCCAGATCCTCAGTCACCGTCACGAAGGCCTTCACCTGCTCTTCGGTGGCGGCAATGCGCTTCAGGCTGGCCTCAGCGTGATCCTTGGCCGATGACTCCCCACGTCGCAGGGCATCAGACCAGGCATGGATCGCCATCACGCTTCATTTGCTGGTGGCGACGCTATCAGCGCGTGGGAGCGCTCAGCTCTGATGCTCCACGGTGAATGGTTCACTGCGGCGGGTGCGCAGGATCTGGTGCTCGAGCACGCCGGGTTGCTCAGCGCGCAGATCCGCCATGAAAGCCTCCAGCTCGCGCTCCAGGCTGCCGCGGCGCACAAATGGCCCGAACCAGTAGGTCACATCAGGATTGCGGGTATCAATGCGCGCCCACCAGGCCAACCCCAGCAGATTGGCAGTGGCACGGAACGGGGAGGAAACGGCGACCATGAAGGCGGCTGGAAGCGGCCTCATTGTGCCGCTCCACCGCCAGCGATGGCATCAAAGCCGGATCTCTCCGCCGAGATCGCCCTCCAGCACCGGGGCTGCAGCCGCCTCGGCAACAGCGGCTTCGGCTGCAGGAGCTTCCGCCGCCTCCACCGCTGCCGGTTCTGCTGTGTTGAGCCGCAGCCGCTGAATCCGCGGAGCCGGATCCTGGCCTTTGAGGTTGGCCATCCAGCCGCGCCGCGCCACCTCGTAGCAGAGCATTGCCGTGGCCACCGAGGCATTGAGGCTGGGGGTAACACCGCGCAAGGGAATGCGGATCAGCTGATCGCAGTGGCGGCGGGTGAGCATCGAGAGGCCCTGTCCCTCCGACCCGGTGACCACCACCAGCGGGCCATCGAGATCCGCCTCCACCAACGTGGCGCTGCCCTCTTCAGCCAACCCCACCACCCGGTAACCGGAATCCTTGAGCTTCTCCAGCGCGCGGTTGAGATTCACCACCCGCGCCACCGGCAGATGCTCCAGGGCGCCGGCGGCCACCTTGGCCACCGAGCCGGTGAGGCCGGCGTTGCGGCGCTGGGGCAACACCAGGCCATGGGCCCCGAGGGCTTCGGCGCTGCGCACGATGGCGCCCAGATTGTGGGGATCAGTGAGGCCATCGACCGCCATCAGCAATGGCGCTTCACCGATGCCCTTGCAGCCCTCAATCAAGGAATCGAGATCGAGGGTTTCGGCGGCGGCTGTTTGCAGCACGATTCCCTGGTGCACGGCACCGCCACTGAGCTGGGCCAAGCGGGCCCAGGTGACCTCCTCCACCAGCACACCGGAGGCCTTGGCTTCGCGCAGCAACTGCAGAAAGCGGCTGCGGAAACGCATTTCCGGGGTGCACCAGATGCGATGAATCGGCCGGCCACTTTCCAGCGCCGCCTGGGCGGCATGGAGCCCCCACACCAGATCATCCACTTCGGGGCTGGCGGAACTCTCCGCCGTGGGCGGCTCCTGTTCGCGCAGGTCACGCGGGTCCCGCGATTCGCGCGGCTCAAAACGGCCGGGGCGCTCCGGGCGTGGGCCTGAGCCCTGGAAGCGACGCCCAGGGCGCCCATCACGGCCATCACCATCGCGGCGGCCCGGCATCGGACGCCCGAAGCGCTCACGGCCAAAGCGTTCACGCCGTTCACCATCACGGCCAGCCCCCATCGGCTCACGGCGGTCGCGATCGCGGCCCCGCTCCTGATCACGATCCCGGTCGCGCTCAAAGCGGGGCCCCCGCTCAAAGCGATCGTTGCGGGGGCCGCGGGGACGGCCGTCTTGACGATCAAAGCGATCAAACCGACCCCGTCCAGGGGGACGGTCAAAGCGGGCTGGGCGTTCGCCGCCCTCACCGCCGTCAGAGCGCTCCCCTCGCTCACCCCGGAAGGGGGCGCGGCCGGGGCGATCGAAACGGTCGGGACCACCTCGACGGCCCCCCGGACGGCCGGGGCCATCGGGGCGACTGAAGGGGCGGCGGGAACGGGGAGCCATGAAAGAACGATCACAAAACCTGGCTCCGGGCTGAACTCAGCCCGCGTCCCCCGGGGAAACCTCCTCCAGGTGACTGAGCAGCTGATCCAGCCGCTGCGGGTTATTCAGATAGAGCCAGCCCACCATTGTCTCAAATCCTGAGGCCCGCCCATAAATGCCTGGATCACTTCGGCGAGGGCCACGGCCAGCGGCATTGCGGCCCTTGCGCACCAGATCGAGCTCCTCGGGCTGCAGCAACGGCTCCAACTGAGCCAGGGCGTTGCTTTGGGCTTCGGCGCGCACCAGGGCCACGGTCTGGCGGTGCAAGGCCGCGGTGGATCCATCACGGTGCACCAGGCGCTGCCGCTGATGCAGTTCCCACACGGCATCGCCGAGCCAGGCCAGCTGGGCCGGGCCAGGTTGACGCCGATCAGGCAGCGGCAAGGTTGCCCATGGCTGTGGACAGATCAGGCTGCAGGTTGAGGAAGGCCTCAAGGCGCACCAGCTTCACGGTTTGCACCACACGGCTGTTGCCCACGATCAGGAAGCGGCGCTTGGCCTCATTCCATTGCTTGGCCAATTGCACCAAAGCGCCCAATCCAGAGGAATCGACAAAATCGATCCGGCTCAGATCGAGCACGAACGGTAACGGTGAACTGCCCGAATGCTCTGCAATGAATTCACGGAACTGCCGCTCGGAATAAGCGTCCAGCTGACCGGTGAAGTGGAAGAGCAGACATTGATCCTGGGGCTCGAATCCGCCCCGGAGCGAGACAGTGAGTCGCTGAAGATCAGTGATGGTTCCAGACCTCTTGAACGCGCGGCTGCCTATGAAAGGCGCCCCATCCTATCCGCGTTGCGCCGCTGTGCCATCAGGCTGGTGAAGCGACTGAAATGGTGGTCGGCATCATGGGGACCGGGGGACGCTTCGGGGTGGTATTGCACGCCGAACACCGGTTGATCCTTGAGCTCCAGTGCCGCCACCGTGCCGTCGTTGAGGTTCTGGTGAGTGATGCTCACCCGGCTGGGATCCAGGCTGGCCGCATCGATGGCAAAGCCATGGTTCTGGCTGGTGATCTCCACCAGGCCGGAACCACCGCAGGGATGGTTCAAGCCGCGGTGGCCGTAGCCCAGCTTGAAGGTGCGTCCCCCCAGGGCCAGGCCAAGAATCTGATGGCCGAGGCAGATGCCAAACAACGGCAGCTCCGGCTGCAGCAGCAGATCCTGCGCCAGGCTGATGCCCGTGCTCACCACCGCCGGATCGCCAGGGCCATTGGAGAGAAACACCCCATCGGGGCGATGGGCCAGCACCTCGGCGGCCGTGGCCGTGGCGGGCAACACCTCCACCTGGCAGCCATGGGCGCAGAGCCGCTCGAGGATGGCGCGCTTGATGCCGAAATCAATGGCCACCACCTTATAGGGCTGCTCCGGAGCGCGCTGCAGGCGGCGATCAAAGGCTGCAGCGGTGGGCTGGCTCCAGCTGTAGGCCTGGCGCGTGCTCACCTGGGCCGCCAAGTTCTGGCCCTCCATTGAGGGAGCCGAGCGCACCTGCTGCAGCAACTCGGCCGCTGGGGTGCCATCGGTGCTCACCGCGCCGTTGATGGCGCCGCCCTCCCGCAGCAGCCGCACCACAGCGCGGGTGTCGATCCCGCGCAGGCCCACCACCCCATGGCGCTCGAGCCAGGCTTCCAGGCTGCCGCTGCTGCGCCAGTTGCTGGGCAGCGGTGCCAGCTCCCGGGTGATCACCGCCTTCACCGCTGGGGCATCAGCTTCGAGATCCTCGTTGTTCACCCCGGTATTGCCCAGCTCGGGATAGGTGAAGGTGATCAGCTGTCCGGTGTAGCTGGGATCGGTGATCACCTCCTGGTAACCGGTCATGCCGGTGTTGAACACCACCTCACCAATGGCGGTGCCACGGGCGCCGAAGCCCTCCCCCCGGAGCACGGTGCCATCAGCCAGCACGAGCAGGGCTTCCATGGACTCACACAGTTGTGCTGATCATCCCTCAGCGGGGGCCAGGGCCTCAGCCAGCTGCTGCAAGCGCTGCCAGGGACTGCCGCTGGCCAGGGCCTGCTGGGCCTGGGCCACACCAGCGGCCCAGCTGCTCACCGCCCCAGCGGCCCAGAGCACCAGGGCGGTGTTGAGCGCGACCACCTGCTGCTGCGCGGTGCTGCCGCGCCCCTGCAACACCGCCTCGAGAATGGCTTGATTGCAGGCCAGATCACCACCGGCCAGGGCCTCGATCGGGGCGAGCTGCAGCCCCAGGGCCTCGGGGTCGAGCTGTTCATGGCGCAGCTGGCCCTGCTCCAGCACCACCAGCTGGCTGGGGCCCGACAAGCTGGCCTCATCAAGGCCGCCATGGCCATGCACCACCACGGCCCGCTGCAGCCCCAGCAGCTGCAGGGCGCCGGCCATCGGCTCGAGCAGATCCGGAGTGGCCACCCCCAGCACCTGGGCCTCGGGCGCCAGGGGATTCACCAACGGCCCCAGCAGGTTGAACACGGTACGCACCCCAAGGCAGCGGCGCAGGGGGGCCAGCCCTTTGAGCGACGGGTGCCAGCCCGGGGCAAACAGAAAACTCACACCGCTGGACTCCAGCGCCGCCACCACCTGGGGCAGGGGGGCGCCCAGCTGCACACCAAGCCCCTCGAGCACATCGGCTGAACCCACCTTGCCGCTGGCGCTGCGGTTGCCGTGCTTGGCCACCACCACACCGCAGGCGGCGGCGGTGAAGGCCACCGCGGTGGAGATGTTGAAGCTATCGGCGCCATCACCGCCGGTGCCGCAGGTGTCCACCAGGGCCATGGCGGGTCGGGCACAGGGCAGGGGAGCCGCCTGGCGCAGCACCCGAGCCATAGCAGCCAATTCCACCGGTTGGGGCGAGCGGCAGCGCAAGGCCGCCAGGAAGGCGCCGGTTTGCACCGGCTCCAGCTCTCCGTTGAGCCAGGCCTGCATCAAGGCGCTGGCCTGGTGGTCCTGCATCACCTCGCCGCGGCAGAGCTGCTCCAGCAGGGCAGGCCAGGAGATCGGGCTGGTGGTGGTCATCGCAGCGGAACGGCAGCGCCAGAGATCCTGACTCAGGCGTTCTCGCTATCGGCAGCATCAAAGCCACTGCCCACGGCCTGGGCTTCAACACCAGCCTGCTGGCCGGGGCGATACCCACTGGCCCAGATGGCGCGGCAGCGGCTGTTGAGCTCATCGCGGCTGAGCCCCCAGAGCTTCAGCACCTTGGTGAGGTTCTGCTGCAGCGCGCTGGCCCCGGGAAATCCCTGATACCGCATCAGCAATCGCGCGGCCTCCACCAGGTGGCTGTCCTCCGGCACCGTGACCGCCAACAGGCCATCCACCAGATGGCGATCGCTGGCCTCCAGCGGATGGGTCTGTTCGGCGGCGGTGTCGGGGGAGCTGCTCATCGATCGCCACAGGGGCGGGGCGCCTCCGTAGTTTGGGCCCACCGACGCATGGCGGGATGGCAGGGGCGCTGAAACTGGGGCTGATCGCCCGCTATTTGCGTCCCCATCGGCGCGAGCTGGTGCGTGGTGCCGTGGCCCTGGTGGTGGTGAACCTGCTGGGGGTGAGCCTGCCGCTGCTGGTGCAGAACACCGTGAACAGCCTCAAGGCGGGCTTTTCGCTGCCGCAACTGCTGCAGCAGGCACTGCTGATCGGCGGGCTCGCCAGCGCCATGGCATTGGTGCGGCTGTGGTCGCGGATGCTGGTGTTCGGCACCGGCCGCCAGGTGGAGGTCACCCTGCGGCAGCGCCTCTTTGATCATCTGCTGCGCCAGGAACCCGGCTGGGTGCAGCGCACCGGCAGCGGCGAAGTGATCAGCCGCTCCACCAGCGATGTGGAGAACGTGCGGCGCCTGCTGGGCTTTGCCGTGCTCAGCCTCACCAACACGGTGCTGGCCTACAGCCTCACCCTGCCGGCAATGCTGGCGATCGACCCGCTGCTGACCGCAGCGGCCATCGCCCTGTATCCCTTGATGCTGCTGATCGTGCGCGCCAGCGGCGGCCGCATGATGGGCCAGCAGCGCCAGCAACAGAAGGAGCTGGCCGCCTTGAGCGATCTGATCCAGGAAGACCTCTCAGGCATCAGCGCCATCAAGATCTATCGCCAGGAGCCCACCGAACAGGAGGCCTTCACCAAGCTCAGCAACAACTACAGGGATGCGGCCCTGGCCCTGGCCCGCACCCGCAGCACCCTGTTCCCCCTGCTGGAGGGCATCAGCTCGCTCTCGCTGCTGGTGCTGCTGGGAATCGGCAGCACCCAGCTGGCAGCCGGCAGCCTCAGCCTCGGCGGCCTGGTGGCGCTCTTCCTTTATGTGGAGCGGCTGGTGTTTCCCACAGCGCTGCTGGGGTTCACCTTGAGCACCTTCCAAACCGGCCAGGTGAGCCTCGAGCGGGTGGAGGAACTGCTCAAACGCGAGCCAGCCATCCAGGATCCAAGCCAGCCAGAACCGCTGCAGCCGGTGGCCAACCCCGGCGCGATCGTGGCCAGAGATCTGCGCATCCGCTACCCCGATGCCCCCGGCTGTGCCCTCGAGGGGGTGAGCTTTGCGCTCAAGCCCGGTGAGCTGGTGGCCGTGGTGGGGCCCGTGGGTTGCGGCAAAACCACCCTGGCCCGCGCCCTGGGGCGCATGGTGGAGGTGGAGAGCGGCCAGCTCTGGATTGATGGCCAAGACATCACCCGCCTGAGCCTGGAGGATCTGCGCACCAAGATCTCGCTGGTGCCGCAGGAGGGCTATCTGTTCACGGCAACGTTGGCTGAAAACCTGCGCTTCGGCAATCCCAACGCCAGCGATGAGGAACTGCACGCCGCCGCCCGGCAGGCCCAGCTGGAGGCCGATGTGCAGGGCTTCCCGGCTGGCTACAACACGCTGGTGGGCGAACGGGGCATCACCCTCAGCGGCGGCCAGCGCCAGCGCAGCGCCCTGGCCCGGGCCCTGCTGGTGGAGGCGCCGATCCTGGTGCTCGATGACGCCCTGGCCAGCGTGGACAACCGCACCGCTGCAGCGATCCTGCAATCGCTCACGCTCAACCAGCAGCGCTCGGTGCTGTTCATCAGCCATCAGCTTTCAGCTGCAGCGGCCTGCGACCGGGTGCTGGTGCTCGATCAAGGCCGGGTGGTGCAGCAGGGGCATCACCGCGACCTGGTGCAGCAGAGCGGCACCTACCGGCGCCTGTGGGAACGGGAACAGGCCAGCCAGCAACTGGAAGCAGCCTGAGGCGAGCGCAAAGCTGAAGATCTCGACAGCAGCTGCAGAAACCGCAGCGAAAGCGGCTTAGCTGAAGGCAGAACCACGGTGTGTACTGCGATGGAGAGCGCCAACGGCTACCGGCTGCGCTGCACCCTCACCTTCGGTGACATCTACGGGCAGGTGCTGGCCTGGATGGGGGTGATCTTCGCCAGCCTGGCCACGGCCCTGGGCTTGATGGGGGCGAGCCGGCCCCTGTTTGCCCTGCTGGGGGTGGGGCTGATTTTGGTGCTCTCGCTGCCGTTTCTGCTGTTCGCCTTCGCCACCACGCTGCTCAATCACATTGCCCTAGAACCAAGGAGCTAATTCCTGCGCTTTGGTTCATGCTCAGTTGGCTCACCGGTGGCAGTTCAGGCGGCGGAGCCCTGCAGAGCGGCGTGCATGTGCTGCTGGGCACGCCGATCGATGCGGCACCCGCTGAAGGGCAGCAACAGGCCCTATTCGGCTGCGGCTGTTTCTGGGGGGCTGAAAAGGGGTTCTGGCGCCTGCCGGGGGTGATCACCACCGCGGTGGGCTATGCCGGCGGTGGCGGTGCCAATCCCAGCTATGAGCAGGTGTGCAGCGGCGCCACGGGCCATGCCGAGGTGGTGCGGGTGGTGTGGGACACCAGCGTGATCGATTTCAGCGATCTGCTGAAGCTGTTCTGGGAATGCCACGACCCCACCCAGGGCGACCGCCAGGGCAACGACCGCGGCAGCCAGTACCGCTCCACCATTTATGTGGATGATCCTGAGCTGCTGCAGCTGGCCAAGGCCAGCCAGGAGAGCTACCAGAGCCTGCTGAGTGAGAAGGGCTACGGCGCCATCACCACTGAGATCCGCCAGAACGTGCCGTTTTATGCCGCTGAGGCTTACCACCAGCAGTACCTGGCCAAGCCGGGCAGCCGCCCGTACTGCTCGGCCATGCCCAGCAACGTGCGCCTCGGCCCCTTTGAAGGCTGCACCTACAAGCTGCCTGAAGCGGTGTGGAGCCACTACGACTGGAGGATCAGCCACTGTGTGCTTCGTGGTGAGAACAGCCCGATTCAGCTTTAATCGCCGCCGCTGGCAGGGCCTGCTGGCAGCAGCGGCCCTGCTGCTGCCCCAGGCGGCGCTGGCCGGCCCCTCGCCCTGGTGGGAGCACTACGAACGCCAAGACGAATACCAGTGCGGCGACGAAAAGCTACTGATGGAGCGCAACGACGCCCAGGCCTCCATTTATATGGGCGGCTACAAGATGAACCTGTTCCGCGACAAGAGCAGCCCCCTGCTCAAGCGCTACAAAAATGA